>CAYVRW010000006.1:0-49547 GCA_964453575.1 uncultured Coxiellaceae bacterium
TGAGGGTTTTTAGCTTGGCACTTTTTCTTGATGATCAACTGAATAATCTTTTATTATTTTAAAGTTTTCTTATAAAAAATGTGCAGATCATCAGCACCCTCACCCCTTGCCCTTCTCCCGGCGAAAAGCGCGCCGGGAGAGGGGAGCTCACGGCAATAAATTGTGGGGAATGATAGGTATATGCGAGGTGACAGAGCTATGTTGTCCTCGAAATTATTGACATGCACAAGTGTGACAAGTAAATTCGCGTTACAACCCGATTTTAGAACGAATTTTTTTCATTAATCCCATTTTTTTTATCAAATAATTAATGCCATGAATGGAATCAATATGGTAACTTATTTCTTTCATAAGCTTAGTATAATCATCAAAACTCGTATTAAATTCTTTCTGAAATTGTTCTTCATATTCAAAAATGATAGGCATGTTGTGACGAGTAATAGTTTCTTTTGCACCCATTAAAGCAAATAAATCGCTGCCTTGAATGTCTACTTTCATAAAACTTATAGGTTCTTGAATATTCAGACTATCAATAGTGAATGAATGAACCGTTCGTCCTTGAGTAGCTTGAGGATCGATACCATACGAACCATAACTGCCAAATCGTTTGAAATCAGGGTCAGGATAAAATAAAGTTTTACCGCTTTCATGCCAAACAGCACCTTCATGGACGATAATGTTGTCACAGCCATTTTCTTTTATATTCATGCGCAGTATGGAACATATAAAGGGGTCAGCTTCAAAAGCATGTACGCAGCCATTTTTTCCTACAACTTGAGAAAAAATCACCGCCATTTGCCCAAAGTTCGAGCCCACATCCAGCACAGTGCTGCCAAGACGAATATATTTTTTGGCAATATTAACAATTTCAGGCTCAAAAACTTTGCCTTGGGACATAGCTTGAAAGATAACGTCGGATTCAATATGAGTGGGTAGCCACCAACGTCCATTTGCTGTTTCAAATAATTTTAAAGTATTCATAGTGATTTCTCAAACAATCTCAATTTCCGGAAATGGAAATATAAACTTCACACCATTCGCCAGCGCTTTTTTCTCTCTACGCAAAATCCCATCTTTAAAATGCCATGGAAGAACCAAGAAATAATCCGGCTGCATGGCTAATGCTTCTGCGTCAGAAACAATAGGAATATGACTGCCTGGTGTTAAGCGGCCAAATTTTTCCTGATTGACTTCAACAATAGCTGGGATGTCTTTCGCAGTAAAGCCACAAAACTGTAAAACCACATTGCCTTTGGTGGATGCGCCATAACCTAAAACTTTTTTACCGTCAGCAACAAGTGATCGTATTAAACGAACCAAGTCGTCGCGGTGTCTGAATACACGTTCTTCAAAATCTCGATAAGGACGTGGGCTGTTTAATCCCATGCGGTCTTCTTGTCCTAATAACCAATCAATGACGGCTGCATTGGTTTTATAGGCATTGCAATTATTTTTGACCGCGGTAACTGCAAAACTGCCGCCATTGACATTGTTCATGCTCACATCAATAAGCTTCATGTTAGCTTTTTCTAAAATCTTCTGAATGACGCCTAAAGAATAATATTCTAAATGTTCATGGCAAATAGTGTCATACGAATTTAAACGTAACATGGATGGCATATAGCTTTGTTCGAAATGCCAGATACCATCATGAGCTAATACTTCAGCGACTTCGGAGGCAAATTTAATGGGATTATCTAAATCATAAAACATGGCAATGGAAGTCACAATTTTCGCGGATTTAGTTACATGAGTTTTATAAGTCTGTTCACTAAAAAAATCAGGAACTAATTTGATATCTTCAGGATAATAACTAGAAAATTTTATGCCAGTAGGATCAATGCCTACGCGGTTTAGATTTTTGATGGAATATGCTTTGAGTGTTGTTGCATCGTTGCTGCCAATGTCCAAAATAGTATCACCCATGGAAAGTCCTGCAAGACGTTCCAGATGGCCAGCCTTGTTAGTTAAATGATCGACCATGGATTGATTTAATCCAGATCGGTAGCCATAGTTTTCACCATACATTTCAGATGGATTGTAAGAATGATTAAGTTGTAATAAACCGCTGTCAGCGCACCATACTAATTCTAAAGGGCCCGTCGTAATGTTTTCTTCTTTTGTTTTTGGAAAAACGCCGGTCAAGGTTTGATTGCCAAGATGTAACACCGTGACGAGATTTTTACTACCGCTGACCCTGCAGCTTTCAATTTGTGTGTAATGATTCACTTTTTTTCTCCCAATACCAAGAGGTTGGTTTTAGCATTAAATTTAACAGTGTTTCTGCGCTTTGTTTCCAGGATAAGCGCGGCATGTTGCTCGTGTCAGGTAATTTACCCGTATTATGGTGTTGGCACCAATCTTTTATTTGTTGAACAAGATGGATTTTATTCTGAATATCCAAATAAGTTGCATATTCTCCCGCAATTTCTCTGAATATGGGCAAATCTGAACATAAAATAGGAATGCCATGATTTGCAGCTTCCACTAAAGGCAGACCAAAACCTTCACCTATGCTTAAAAATAATAAGCCTGCGGCGTGGGTATAAAGCGTAGTTATTTCTTCGTCTGTGGCAGCTTCGATAAAAAATAATTTTTGGTTCAACAATGGATGGAAATTTATTTTTTCCATTAAATCATCAACCATCCAACCTTTTTTGCCGGCAATACAGAGATTGAAATTGATACCTTGTTCCCAAAGCTTTTCCATAGTTTCCAGTGCAAGAGCATGAGATTTGCGCGGCTCTAGGGTGCCTACCATTAATAAATAAGGATGTTTGATCGCAGATGTTGTTCTGTCTGTGGCTGCTTTTTCTTTTTTAGCAAAATCAGAGCCTAGATGCCAATAATCGATAGCTTGTATCGAATGCGTAAGTTGATTGTTTTTAATGTAGGAAATGACATCATTGGCAGTTGCTTTAGATATGCAAAGGAGTTTGTCACTTTGTGATAAAGCTTTTTGCAGCCACCCAGTAAACCATTCTGTGCCGCCTGCAACAAAACTTCCTGGCAAAAGAATAGGTAGTATGTCGTAAATAACCGTTATAATAGGCACGGACGCATTTCTAGCTTGTGCAAAAACTTGATAAAATTCATCGTAACGCTCCCACGATGAATCCAGCATTAATAATTGATCGCCTGGTTGAAATTGCACGGATTGTGGATGAGCAGATTCTTTGGCTGCTAATAATCCATGAGAGCGTGCCCATTCATGAGCGATGTGGAATTCACCATTCTGTAAATGTACAGCAATCACTTCTACTCCTGGAGAATCCATACAATAAAGATGCGTGACAATTTCTCTCACCACCCGCTGAATCCCCGTGCCATGATCACTTTTTGCAATATGACTAACATCAATAAGCAGGCGATGTTTATGAATGGGAGCAGCAGTCAAATTGTTTAGCCATGCTTCGGCCATTTGAGCAGTCACCGCAGGGGCGTTGCAAGTGTTTATGTAAGGCGCGAATGCATGTGCCCAAAAATCTAATCGCGTGGTTTTTTGGCGTTCCATAAATTCATGTATGGTTCCTGCATACATGGCCGCACAACGGGTTGGATTGTGTTCGGTTTTAACATAATGCCAACTGCGCGATATATAAGATTTGAGTGCGGATGGATCCGCAAAATAGGTTAGCGCTGCGCTAATTTCATCAGTGCTTGGATTAGCATTCAATTTAATGACAATATCATCTGGATAGTCTTTATAACTGGCATCATTGTTTACCATAACAGGAACTTGATATCTTAGACAATCAAGCACTCCTTTAGAAGTGCCGCCACGGCAGTTTTTGCGTAATTGAATAGCGAGATCTGTCACTCTAAGGTATTTCTCATACGTTTCTTCAGCAAGAAAACCAGTGATGCGAATACGATGAGTTACGTTTGATTGCTGGATGATTTGTAAAAGTTTATTACCAAAATCATCTTTCAACATTTCACCTGCAAAAATTAAATAAACATTTGATTTTTCGTCAAGATGAGATTGCGCAAAAGCCTCAATTAATTGATCGCCGCATTTAGTCCAGATAACATGGCCAAACGTTGTAATAATAAAAGAATTGGGTTCTAAACCAAGTTCTTTTTTTATGTGATTGCGTGTGTCTATATCAATGGGTTGTTGAGTTAATGCCATTTGTGGAATGGTTTGGTAGGGTGCCAGCCAGCCTTCAGGATAATGATTTTTAGCGGTCTCTAGACTGAATGGCGTATATGAAATGAGACCAATCGCATGATCAAGAATCTTTTTAGTGCAAGGTAAATGAACCATAGAGTCATGAATGGGATTAGCATGTTTCTTGAAAGGTGCAAAATAATGACGGGCACAAGAACCATGTGCCTCTAAGACATCATTGATATAATTGCCAGATCCAAGATTGAAATCAATGTAGCTAAAGAGTCCGCTCAAATAGGCATCATGTAATTCTACTATGCCAGGAAAACGTGTTAGCAGCGGTACCATATGCGCATGAAACGGTGAGTTACCCATTGCATATAAAATTGCATCATAAGAGCTAGCTACTTTTGCAAAATCATTAACATCAAAAATGTGAAACGCAGATGTTAAATTAGCATCTTTAACAGTATAGCCTTCTACATAAAGATCAATGTCAAAATACTTAGCTAAATAAGGCAGAAACTGCGCATTATAATCCGCAATACCCGACTTGGATGGTGGTAATGGAGTTAACATGGCTAAACGTTTTTTCGGCAGCCATCCATGTGAGGCAGCTTGAATGCCAGCTTCCTGTTTAATCGCTAAAGCTTCTTTGAAAGCGTTGCGTGCACATTCAGCCGTTTCTTTCCATGAATAGTGTTGTGCACGTTCTAGGCCATAGGACTTTAATTCATTTTTAAATGCAGTATCAGTCAAAACTTTGGTCATTAAGCCAGCCATGGATTCAGCCGAATTTGCATCAAACAATGCATCTTTTCTTTGAATAATTTCTCGAATGCTTGAATTATTACTGCCAATCACTGGCGCCCCGCAAGACATGGCTTCAATGACAGGTAAACCTAGCCCTTCATATTTAGAAGGAAAAACAAAAACATCACATACATTATAAAATGCGGCTAAATCTTCTTCTGGAATAAAACCGGTAAAGTGAATGTCTTGTTCAGTTAACCCTAAAGCCAGTGCTTCTTTTAAATAAGCTTTTTTCTGATAGTCCGACACAGCGCAAATAATAAAAAAAGAAGTGTTTTGCCGTACATTTTTAGGAATTTTTGCAAAAGCATGTATCGCGCCCGATATATTTTTACGATATTCATCGCCGCCGGTGTAAAGCACAACACGCTCACTGATAGGGTAACGTTTTTGTAGCGCGGCTTTGGCGTTTTCAATAGATGGTTTGAAAATGGGGTCCACCCCGCCGTGTATAGTAACAATACATGCGGGTTCTATTCCTAACAATTCAATCGCATCTTGGCGCGTGGATTCGGAAATAGCTAATAATAAATCCACTTGGCGCAACCAGGCCGTACGTGCCAAATACCAGCGCTTAAAAGTATCGTCCTTAAAATAATGCTCTTGGAACCGAAGCGGAATCAGATCATACAGCGTTGCGGAAATAATTTGGCCGGGTGATTTAAGTTTGAGATTGGGTAATGGAATACGATCTTGAAAATCTTCAAAAGCATGCGAAATATGAATGACATCAGGCTTTATGGTTTGCGCAAAGCTGTTGTAGGCAATGGCATCCAGTGAATCTTGGGCACCGCCTAAAAAATCACGTTCGGTATACCAATCTGGCAAGGCAGGCATGCGCAATAGGCGTGCGGGATTCTGAAAAGCGAGATCCGGTGCAGGCAGTGCTTGTGAGGTGAGCGCATAAATATTTGCAGCTGTTTCTTTTGCAGCAAAAGTTTCGAAAAAAGCTTGTGAATAGCGTCCAACTCCTCTATTTCGCGAGCTCGCGGTTTGGGTAGCCCGTAGATCAAATAGAAAGCGCAAGGATCGATTATTCATGCAGGCGCTTCCGCGTTGGCCATGCTGTCATGGCTTGTTTTATGGCCACGCTGATTTCGTTATTTTTATTCGAAAACATGGGATTTGCGATGTTTTTCTTTGCAGCGTAGGTTTTGTTTCTTAGGAATTTTCCAAAAAACCTTTTCAATGGGAATGTTTTTGCAGCATGTCTTTGCGGCAGAAAGCGTACATGACGATACTTATAGTAGATTTTTCGCAGCCATTTAATGTTGGATAACAATGAAAAAAACCAGGGAAAATATTTCCGTACTAGCAGGGCTGATTTATCGACGAATGCTTCAAGAAACATTCTCAGTTGGTAGATGATTTTTTTCATGAGTAGAACATCTTTTTGGTTAAAAAACGAACGTCTTCCCGGTTTTTCATGACAATATTATAATCCTTTAATGAAGGACGGAATCCTATCATGCAAGTCATATTCACTCAACTATCCATTATAAAATAGACTTATATACGTCCAAGGTCTTTGCAGCGCATTGGTGCCAACTAAATTCTCGCGCTCGTGCGATGCCTTTTTGCACAAGTTCATGTTGTAGCTGCGGACTGGTTAAAACCTGCTGAATAGCATTGCGAATGGCATCGATACTGTAAGGATCCACTATAAAAGCTGCATCTTTCGCAATTTCTGGCAGTGCGGTGACATTACTGGTGACCACAGGTGTTTCGGATGCAAATGCTTCGAGCAGGGTCAAGCCAAAGCCTTCATGCAATGACGGATGGATATAAAGACTCGCAGCCTGAAATAAAACATATAATTCATCAAGGCTTACATATTGCAACCAGCAGCCCTTTTTCCTCCCCGTCAGCTCATGGATGGCGGCTAAACTTTCTTTGGTTCCCAAACCTGAGCGGCCGACAATGACCAGAGGATAGGTCTCTTGAATATCAGCAGGTAATTGCAGATAAGCTTCAATCACCCGCGGTAGGTTTTTTTTATGTTGTAAGGTCCCGGTAAATAATAAAAAATGATTGGGAAGATTAAATTTTTTTAACACGGCTTCTTTGTATTCTGCGGATTTTTTAATAAACCATTCATCATGAATTCCTAAATAAGTGACACTAATCTTTTCTTCTTTAATACCAATGTGTTCAACTAATTCCGGGACCATGGCATGAGAAATTGTAATAAAATGATCGGCCCAATGAATGGTTTTTTTTCGCAGCCATTTTTTCATATTACCTAATCGTACAGTGTCCCAGTGCCAGTTGGCATGATTAAACATAATGGCATCACACAGGGTGGCAACTACAGGCACATCCCTGACTTTGGGTAACATATGGTCGGTCACATGCAGAATATCAATGTCCTTTTTCAGCTTTCCATATATATTAAAAGGATTGATAAAAGAATTTATCGTGGCAGTTGAATAGGATAGCGGAAAAAATTTACCATTCACTAGACCAGATTTTATGGGTTTTTTAGTATTAGGGAAAGCATACGGCGTGACTTTTTCGCCTGTATTAATGAGGGTTTCATATAGATTTTTGGTATAAGTTCCTATTCCATCAATATGACCATGGGTGATGGCAGGTTCGATGGTGGTACTGGTTAAGCCAATGCGCACGAATGGTTCTCCGTTTAAATTGGAGTGAGTATATATAAAATCTTAAAAAAATTGTAGCAAAAACGTCCATTTTCGAGTACATTACTCCCCCCTTGGTGCTGGGACTGAATTTTTAATATTTTTTTTTGAGGTATATAGTAAATGGCTGATTGGTCTGCTCAAAATGCACGTGATGCTTACTTAGTCGCTCAGTGGAGTGATGGTTTTTTTGATATTTGTGATCGTGGCCGCATACAAGCTTATCCTAAGGGACAAGGCAGCAACATAAGCATCGATTTAGTCGATTTAGCAGCTCGGATAAAAGAAGCGGGTTTAACTTTCCCCGTGTTAGTACGATTTACCGATATCATTCAAAAACGTATCCAAACGCTAAGCGATGCGTTTATGCGGGCGATTAAAGACAATGATTACAAAGGTAATTTTACTTGCGTGTATCCCATTAAAGTCAATCAGCAGCGCCGCGTGGTTGAAACCATTTTAGATAATACCAATACTCGTGTCGGTCTTGAAACCGGCAGTAAGCCTGAGTTATTAGCCACCCTGGCCTTGTCAGCGCAACCTGAATCCGTGATCGTGTGTAACGGTTATAAAGATAGAGAGTACATAAGACTTGCTTTAATCGGTCAGCAGCTAGGCCATAGAGTTTGTATCATTTTAGAAAAGCTTTCGGAATTGTCACTTGTGTTAGATGAAGCCGAAAAAATGAAAATTGAGCCATGTATAGGCATACGCGTGCGTTTGTCATCGGTAGGTACAGGGAAGTGGGCCAATACTTCAGGTGAAAAAGCTAAATTTGGCTTTTCAGCACCGCAAGTATTGCGCGTCATCGATATGTTGCGTGAAAAAAATCAATTGCATTTGCTGCGAGCGATTCATTTTAACCTGGGTTCACAAATTGCCAATATTGCCGATATTCAACGCGGAATGCGTGAATGTGCGCGTTATTTTGCATCACTCAATTCACTTGGTGCGCCTATAAGCATCGTTGATGTGGGTGGCGGCTTGGCGGTGGATTACGAAGGAACGCGCTCACGCAGCGTAGGTTCCATGAACTATAGCGTGCAAGAATATGCTAATAACGTCGTTTATATCTTGGCAGAAACCTGTCAGCAGCATCATTTGCCTCATCCTGAAATTATTACCGAGTCGGGCAGGGCTTTAACAGCGCATCACGCCATGTTAATTACGAATGTGATTGCGACCGAATCGCCTTGTGATTTAACAAACCTAAAACCGCCTGCAGCCGATGATGCAGCCATTATTAAAAATTTATGGGAAGGCTATACCCATTTATCGGAAAATAATGCCCTAGAAACTTATCACGACGTCTGTCTTTGGAATTCAGAAGTGCAAACCATGTTTACCCATGGATTAATGGACTTAAAAAAGCGCGCTTATGCGGAACAGATTTATTATGCCACTTCCTTTAAAGTCCGGGATTTTTTAAAGCCCACTATTCGAGCGCATCGAGAAGTCATTGATGAGCTTAATGAAAAATTAGCCGACAAGTTTTTCTGTAATTTTTCATTGTTTCAATCGTTGCCTGATGCCTGGGCAATCGATCAAGTATTCCCCATTTTGCCGTTATCTGGTTTAGATCAATACCCGACACAGCGCGGCATTCTGCATGATATTACCTGTGATTCAGACGGTCGTATTGATCATTATGTTAATAATTTTGGTTTAGACAGTACCTTATCATTGCATTCCTATCATCCTGAGAAAGAATATCTATTGGGTATTTTTATGGTAGGTGCCTATCAAGAAATTTTAGGTGACCTGCATAATTTATTTGGGGATACCCATTCAGTGCATGTAGAGTTAAAAGAGGATGGCGGTTATAAACTTACCCAAGCTATTGAGGGCGATACGGTAGAATCAGCCTTAGGGAATGTAAATTTTAATCGAAGTCATCTGATTCGCTCATATCGAGAGCAATTAGAGAAGTCAAACTTGGCTTATGAGCTGCGTGAAGAGTATTACAATGAACTCACTCGTGGTCTACAAGGATACACTTATTTTGAAGATTAGGGGGTGTTAGAGGAAATACAATATTCTTTTTTAATAAATCTGTTGCTTTTTAGAAAAGTTCAGTTTTAAATATGTAGTTATGTTGTATGAACAGCTTTTTCTTAGGCATGTTGATTTAACATACCCAGGGAATAGAACTTTAATCATGTATGGAGGCTTTTGTGAAAAAATATACCAAGCTATTTTTAGCAACACTTTGTTTCATCTCTTCTGCACCTGTATTAGCCGACGGCTATAAGGGTGAAGCACCACCACTACCTTGTGTAACCATTCCAAACTTTAATGGCGGCTTTGAATTCACCATTGGTCCAGTTTGGATGCAACCCACCAGCAGTAACTTGACCTATGTGGGTGTTAATCAATCCGCAACCCTTACCGGTGCAACAACATCAATCACCACTTCAATTTGGTCTGATAGCTCTATCAGTCCTAATTATGATTGGGGCTTTATGTTTGGGGTTGGTTATGTGTTCCCAAATACGGCGAATGATGTGAAAGTTGACTGGTTGTATTTCCATAACGACTACAGCAACAGCACAGGGGTGTTAGGCGTTTCTGGAGTCACTACTGAAGTAGTAAACTTCCCTCTTGAGACGACTGGACTGCTTTCTGGCCAGGCTTTTGATGTTTCAGGCAAGGTTGATTACGATTTTGATGCAGTAGACTTAACCTTTGGTCAATATGTCAATATAGGCCCACGATTACAGACCAGAATGTTTGCAGGTCTTAGATACATGCGCTTGAATGATGATTTGACCATCAATTCAGTTGAGGTTGACCCAAGAACCACACCAACAGGTTCAACTGTTACAGAGTTCTCAACAGGTCAATTGAACTCTAGCTTTAACGGCTTAGGTCCATTGTTTGGTATTAAAGCAGACTACTACATCGGTTCAGGCTTCAGCATATCCGGTGGCTTTGATGCTGCGTTATTGGTGGGTGAGCTTAGCTTCTCGGGTAATCAACTTGATACAATTACTGCAATTACATCAGGTGGTGTATCTACGGTAACTGCAATTGTACTCGATGATCTGAATTGGGACAGTCAAAACACGGTTTCCCCAGCGTTTGATGGCAAATTCGGTCTTAACTACAAGTACCAATTCAATAATGGCACGTTGTTAGCATTAGAATTAGGCTATCAAGTTACCAAGTACATTGATGTTGTAGAAGAACTGGACAGGGGCGCTCTCTTCTCTCCTACCAGCTTTGACACCGATGTTACAAACTTTGGTTTAAATGGTCCATATTTGACATTGAATGTTAAAATATAATGCGATGGTTTGATTGACATCGTTAGAGCCACTGTTTAGTTTGTGCAGTGGCTTTTTTATAAAGAACATAGGTCAGAGTTTAGTTTTAAAATTTTTTTCCTTACGGTTTAGGGAATAGAAGGTCAATCATGTACGGAGGCTTTTTCGTGAAAAAATATACCAAGCTATGTTTAGCAACATTTTGTTTTATCTCGTCAGTGTCAGCGTTTGCTGGTTATAAGGATGGTTATAAAGGCGAAGCACCACCGCTTGTTCCTGTAACGATTCCTAGTTTTGCAGGCGGTTTTGAGTTTACATTAGGCGCGATTTATATGACGCCAGATACTTCAAATCTGGATTATTTGGGTACCGTAGAATCTGAGCTCGGTTCTCCGAATAGCGTAAATAGTCGTATAGATTATTCCGTCAATCCAAACTACAATTGGGGATTTTTACTTGGTTTAGGTTATGTCTTTCCAGGTACCTCAAATGATGTCAAAGTGGATTGGATGTATTTCCACAATGATTTTAAATCTAGCGAGTTCGTAGTGGGTGAAGATACAGGTGTTGCATTTAAGCCAGGCGGTGTCTTTGATATGGGTTCAGAAAACCTATTATTTGCTCAAGGTAATGTGAATTATAAATTTGATGCAGTTGATTTAACATTTGGTCAATATCTTAACTTTGGATCAAGGTTGCAAACTCGATTATTTACTGGGTTGCGATACATGAGATTAGACGATGATCTGTCCACAGATTATGCTATTGTTACAAATAGATCCTTTTTTGATACAGGTTCGGTGAGTAACAATTTTGTGACAGGAGAAGTTGATTCCAGCTTTAACGGCTTAGGCCCAATGGTTGGTATTAAAGCAGATCTGTATTTGGGCGGCGGCTTTAGCATGTCGGGTGGTTTTGATTCCGCATTGTTGGTAGGTAATCTAGGTTTGAGTGCTAGCGCTGATACCGCAACCTTCACCCAATCTGGAACAACTGCTCCTTTCAGATTAACGACTGCCAATAACATTAATTATGGATTTGATAGCCAACAGGTTATTGCTCCAGGATTTGATGCCAAATTCGGTCTTAACTACAAGTATCAGTTCAATAACGGTACGTTGCTAGGCATAGAATTGGGTTATCAGGTTACCAAGTATATTGATGTCGTTGCGCAGATAGGCGGTGCTGATGAGTCAGTTGAAGAGTTTACTGATGCATCTGCTACAATGGTACTACAAGGTTTCGATCATAGATCTGTGGATGTTACCAACTTCCGTTTAGCAGGCCCCTATTTGACTTTCAACGTCAAAGTCTAAGCAATATTTACTAAACAAAAAGCCACTTATAGTGGCTTTTTTATTTATCCCTTCTTCAAAAACTTTTCCATCTTCTTAAGCAGCATCCGTTTCTTCAGCGACGATAAATAATCAATATAAAGCTTACCATTCAAATGGTCTATTTCATGCTGCAAACAGTGGCCTAGCAAACCCTCACCTTCAATTTCAAAAAATTGACCATTCACATCTTGTGCGCGTACTTTTACATAGGTTGAGCGAGGGACTTTATCATAAGTGCCAGGGACAGAAAGACAACCTGCTTCCATAAGCTCACTGCCGCTTTGCTCAATAATTTCAGGATTAATAATCACAAAACGTTGGTCGTGTTTTTCGCTAATGTCTACGGTCGCGATACGTTTTGCCACACCTACTTGCGGTGCGGCCAAACCTATGCCATTTTCGTGGTACATGGTTTCATACATGTCTTCAACAAATTTCGTAAGGGCTGCATCAAACTGAGTAACGGGTTCTGCAATTTTATGCAATGCGGGATGATAGGAGTAATAAACGACTTTTAATAATGCCATAATCTGCCTTTCTTATGATTGTGTTAATTGAATTTCTGCGGATACAATACCAGGAGTAGTAGAAGCTGCAACGGTAAATTGTGTTACTGCTAGACCTTGTTGACGCGAAGCATCATTTAACCAAGTGATAAGCTCATCAAAGTTAACTTGTTTGAAACTAAGCAGCACAGCATCATTTTCAGCTTGGCGCAATTGGGAAAGTTGATTTGCAAATGAGCTTTGTTTAATAAGGTTCTGGGTCAAACTAAGCGCCGATGCTGATGAATGCGCAGTAGGTGCTTGAGCAGTCTTAAGTTGCCTGTCTGCTGCCTCCATCCAGGTATAAAGTTTTTGGTTTTGTACTATTTCAGCACGCATAGCGGTAATTTTATGGTCTAGCGGCAACCATATGCAGGTATAAATCATAAAAAGGATGACCGCAATGCCGCCTAAAGTGACGATTTGTTTTTCACGCTGCGCTAATCCCAGCCACCATTGTTTCATGCGACACCTGTGTTAATAATTAAGTTTGCTTTAACTTGAGTATCAGCAATGCTGGCGCTTTGTTGTTTCACGTTTAAACCTTGCTGTTTTAACGATTTTGAAAAAAGATCAAGCGTGTCAAAGGAGGGCGCAATAATGGTTAAGGTCAGCGCATGTTCACGAAAATCAAATTGTTTAAGCTGAATAGCGGGTGATTGATGCAAACTGTTACCTATGATGCCTAATAAACCCAAAATAGCATTTTTATCAGCATTGGAAACTTTTTTTAATTTTTCTTGCATGCGTTCACGGGGTGCGACCATGCTGGTTGCTGCTGGAAAATGTTTTTTATAAATAGCATTGATTGCAATATCAGATTTGTTCACTGCATGTTCTAACATAAAATAAGAGACAATATGGTTTAAGAATAATAAAAAAATCCAACTCGCTGCGACACAACCGCTCGCCAACCACATTTTTTTTGTTAACGAGGATGACTGTTTAGCTGCATAAGTTCCTTGCAATAAATTGATAGCAGCATCGTTGGCCATGTTTTCAAGTACATTTTTATTCGTACAAGCTATTTCATTCACTATGATATTAGGCAGATTAAGAGGAATGATTACATTAGAAAAATAATGGATATGTAAACATTCCGGTTGTTCTGCAGCTCTTTCCAGTTGTAACGTTAAAAATGTGGAAAGATTTTCATGATCACACGCAAAACCTTGATATTTTCCAGTACGCACTAAGCAAATATCGTTAAGTACGGCCACTTGCCATTGCTCTGGTATAAAAGCCAGCGCTAAGGTTGCTGGAACCATGGTATTGGCAGAGATACCAACTTGTTTTAATGTATCAATATAAGTTTGCATAAGCTGTTGCGTAATAATAGCAACCGGTAAGCTGCCATCAGCCTGAGATGTTCCTATAGCAAAGTGTAAATTTTGCACATCTGTAATAAGTTGTTCTTCCAGCGCAAAAGGCAATGCTTGTAATAAACGTTGACGGCTTAATTTAGGAAGTGTCGCCTGTGTTAACAAAACTTCCTCTCCTGGAACGATGACAGTAATATCATAGCCTTGAGAATAGATAGTTAAATCAGCAATATTTCCCTCTAAAACAATAGATTGCACAACGCCTGTCTCATCCCATGCAACCCAGCTTGCAATAGGAAGAAGATGAGATGATAAATTAATCAACAAACGTTTAGCGGTCATAATGTACCTTTGCTTTGCCATAGGATAGTTTCTATGGGTTGTTCATTATTGAGCATTCTATGTAATAGTGTATAAAGTGTTATTTCTTGATGCTCTACTTTAACACTGGTTTTGACTAAAAAATAGCTGCTGCTGACGCTAATTTTTTTATTAGGGATTTGATGGTTTTTAACAATATCAAGCTGTAAAAAGCTTTCTGTGCTAACAAAAGGTTTTTGTTTTCTATGAGTAACAATGGCTGTTGCTGCTTCAAAGGACAAGCTTGGACTTAAACTCATTAATACTTGCGGCGGGGCGCTATTGATATTGAGATTAGTCACTTCAGGAAGTGCTGTCACAAAAGGCGATAATTTGGCATAAAGTTGCGGCGTCATGCCTTTAACCAATCTCAGTTCACTAATACTCACCATAGGTCTATGCGGTGCGACATAAGCGGGTGATTGTTTAGCATAATAATCGTCTATTTGATTATTAGCGCCATTCGGGGCAATCCAATCACGAATGGCTACGATAAGCGGGTTAATATCATCGTTTTTCATCGTAGGGGCAACGGATTTGATAAGTTGCATAAAACCTTGCTGTGCCTCAGGGTCAGCTAAATTGTTAATGTTAAAAAGCCCTTCTTGATCATCGATAATGCTATAAATGCTGGCATTTTCTATCTTACTGACCGGGGAACGTAGCGGCATGATATCAGTGATTTTATCTTGTTTTTTTTGCTTTAAATTAGCATTAAGCTGTTCCATGGCCCATGCAATAGAACCTTCTGCATAAAAACGTGCTTTAGTATCATTCAGTATGAGTTCAGTGCGTCTAAGATCAATGCGTAATCGTTCTATCATCATAAACGCGGCAATAGCAACTAAAGTGGTGACAAACAAAGCCACAATAATCGCAGCCCCACGTTGTGATGTTAGGTTGAGGTTAGGTTTTCTTCGCATTTTCTTCCCCAGTGGGTACCAGATAAAATTGCGTTATCGTACCCCAGTTTTTAAGCGTAAGATGAATGCGCACTCCTTTAGGTAATTTAGCTTGAGAACCTTCCGGCCATTTATTAGTAAATTTTCCATGAAAATCTAAATACTCAAAACGTAAATCACTTAAATTATTTAATAACACGCGTGAATCTGGCATGGTTTTTGCAGTTTGGTCTAACACCTGCCATGTTCTGCGTAGTAATACATGTTTAGCTAATTCATATTGGGTACGTTGTAAGGTGCTGCGTTGTAATTTTCCTTCTGGATTAGACACGCCCGCATGGGTGAACGTTAAGCTTGTGGGTGTACCGATCAGACTTGGCTCAATACTTCCTTTGGCGCTTGTTATGGGTCGATTAATAGCTTGTTCAATATCACGAGACATTAACAAAAAGGCGAATTGTAAGTTAGCCAGTTTATCAGCTTGTTTTTCAGTAACGGCTTGACTGTTTAACACAGTACGTAAACCTGAAACCATAATTAATGACACAATAGTAAAAATGAAAACTGCGATTAATACTTCAAGTAATGTAAAACCATTATTTTTGCGCATAAAGGTAACTCGAAAGATTTATTATTTCCTGATCACTATCTTTAGGAAAAACAGCAACATGTAATGCCTGAATCTTAGGGTTAGGCGTGGGTTCTACTGTCGCCCTCCAAGTCCAAAATGTAGCAAGCATCTCAGTTTCATCTGAAATTTCATTCGATTTGGATAAATCAATTAATTCAGCTCTTGCTTCATTGATGATGCGCATAGCAACCCAATTGGCGATGACTTTTTGTTGTAAATACTGGGTATCTCTAATGTTTTGTGAGGTAGATTTGATAATAGCTGTTAATGCAATGCCAACGATGGCCAGTGCAATTAATACTTCGATCAGCGTGAAACCCAAATTATTTTTCATGATACACCTCGGTTTCAACATTGCCAGTTGCATCACCTCTTACAACATAAACAGGCTGACTGCCAGGTTTAGCAATGGTAAGGATGAAAGGTGTAATATCGCCGCTTTCAGAAATAAGAATAGCAGGACTGCCATCAAGTGCTTTTTTTTCATCGTTTATATGTAAAGTAATTTCTGCATAATTTGGAATAGCATGTAATCCTAAACTTTTACTGGTGATCGCATCCCAAGGGTGCTCTTGATCATGAGTATAGGTATAAAATTGAAAATAATGAGGAGAAAAAGCTAATCCTAACGTACTAGGGCGCAACATGGCCTCTTGTTCAGCAAGTATCATCAAACGTGTGAGTTTACGCGCGAAGGTTTCTAATTGTTTGGTTTTATTATGTGAAATAGTGACGACAGCGGCGCTTGACACGATACTAATAATGACGATGACGATAAGGATTTCAATAAGCGTAAAACCTTGCGCAATCCCCCTCGTCATACGTGCATACGTTATCATGTGCCAACGTTATCCATGTTTAAATTACTGATCTCGCTGTTGCCTTCTTTGCCTTTGGCGCCATAACTGAAGATACGAAGTCTTTCGCTATCATTGATATATTGATACGTTTGTCCCCATGGATCCATCGGTACTTGTTGTAAATAACCGTCGGATTTCCAGTTACGCGGCATAGGATCAGAAGTGGGTTTGCTAACCAGTGCTTGCAATCCTTGATCAGTTGATGGATAGTACCCGTTGTCTAATTTATAAAGATCAAGTGCACTTTGGATAGCTAAAATATCTTGTTTAGCCTTAACGATACGGGCTTGTTCAGGCCGGCTCATAAATTTGGGTATAACAACTGCGGCTAAAATACCTAAAATCACAACGACCACCATGACTTCTATTAAGGTGAAACCTTGTGCTTTTTTTGTTGAATAACGCGATCTAAGCATAAAATAAGTACCTTTTTGTCCTTTTTTGGAAGAATCAAGTATACTGTAACTATAGGTAAAGATTAAGTTATATTGACCACAGGTGATTTATGGCTAAAGACCAAGATGGGGAGCAAATCGCTAAGTTGCAGATATTACAGCAATTATTTATAGTACCTTCTGCAAAGCAGGCTCTGCATCTTATGCATATGCTTAAAGCGCTTGATATGGAGCCGACAGATGTTAAGGCTGTCTTAAATCAAGTTTTGCATGATTATCTTAACCAAAAACCAGAAGTGACTGAAAGTAATAGGAATTTTCCAAATGCAAAGAAAAGATGATAATTTTGCTATTTTTTGCAAATTTGGATAAAATATAGACTATATGTTGTAAATCATGAGGTAATGTTTATGTCAAATGAGGTATTCAAGGCAGTGTATGGCGCAGCACTTGGATTAAGTGAAATAGGATCTGAAATGTCTAAGGCAACCCAGAAAGCAATACTTGAGTTAGCAGCTAATTTTATAAATAAAGACGCTTCAGATATATATAATCAAGGTGTCACATTAGAAGCATCTAATAAGAACCAGCCTAAAATAAGATAATCCATTAGGAGATAGATATGTTCGACCGGTTGCGAAGACCATTTCTAACGGTTGAAACCGGCGAAGCATATCAGCCTGTCCGTCTGATTTATGAAACTTCTCAAGCGGACAGGTTAATTGAAACACTTGAAAAATTACAATGTATTCAAAAAAACCCTTCTCCTCATTCTTGGAGTTGGTATTGGAAAGGGGAATGCGAAGACCAACATTTTGACTCCATCGATTCTTTTCGAAAAAACCCCGAACTTCCCATTCGCTTAGGCACCATTGGATTGCGTGATAATAAATTTTCGATTAGTTTGCCCTCTTTTAAACGCGCGTGTCTCGCAGTGCCTTTTTTTCATCGCATGCTTCCTGATCAAGAAGTTTTAAAAATCCTGTCTGCGGATTTTATTAATAAGGTATTTGCCTTGGATGAACGTTTACCGCATGGCTTTACTGAATTATTTAAAGATGATGAATTAGACCGCATCATGCATCAACGCCTCGAAGATTATCATAAAGTCAAAACACGTTGTGAAGAAGCGAATACTCCCGAAGCTGCATTCCAAATTTTATCCGATTACACGCGCTCCGAAGCTAAAAAAAGATTACCTTATGCCGAACGTTATGTTTTCGACTTAACAGGCGGCGAAGATATGGATGTGGTATTTTTAGCATTTTATATTTATTTGCGCGGCCGCGAATTGGTGGCGATCAAGCGCTGGTTTGGGCAGACAGGGTATACGCTTGCTGATGCTGCTGATGAAACTATAGAACAAGTGTTTGGTGGTATGGGTTTGGATATTATCGAGTAATCACTCCCCGACATTCTCATATCGCAATTATTCCATTTGAAATTTACGCCCGCTTTGATATAACTTATTGCCGTTAAATAATAACAACAAAAAGGAACAAATGAATGAGCAATACCAGATATATGGAACCCGTGATCCAACTTTTATTCGATATCGTGAAACAAGATGCGCCGCAAGATGAAGAACAATCCAAACAAATGGCTGAGGAAGCAAAAGAATACATAGCACTCATTCAAGAATTAGAAAAGTCAGAGCAATTATATCAAGCTAGAAGAGCAATTTATCAAAAATTAAGTAAAAAAATTACATTGAATAAAACCGTAAGTCTTGAGACAAAAGACGAACATGGCGCAACTGTTTTAATAACGGCTTGTAAAAATGGTCATACTTCGATTGTTCAATCTTTATTGCAAGCCCATGCTGATCCTAATACAACAGATGAAGGCGATCGTACTCCACTTCACTGGGCTGCTTTTAGAGGACATGTTTCGATAGTTCAAGCACTGCTTGCTGCCAAAGGCGATCTTAATAATGTTGGAAAAAATGGTGTCACTCCTCTCATGTTTGCCATCCATTATGGACATATGGATTCGGTAGAAGTGTTATTACATGCAGGTGCAGCAACAGATTTATTAAATATACAAGGAGACACGGCTCTTGATTATGCCATGAATAAGAAAATGCTTCCTGCAGTAAGTTTATTGTTAAAACACCAAGCTTTTATTAACAATCCTACAGAACTTTTTGAATTTTTAATGTCATGTGATCCGCGTGCCCCCGATGTTTTGTTTTGCCTAAATGTTTTGAGTCAGCAACAAAATAATTTGCGTGCGTTAAATTTGCCCGATGCAAAGCTATTAACTAATAAACAATTTCAAGAACTAGAAAAATATTGCAATGCACTTTCCAAAGTAGGTGACAAGCTTAGTCATGACGCATTAAATGCAACCGTTGGCAATATTCTTCCTTCTCCACTGGTTAATATTGTTTCGGAGTATAATGCACCGCTTTATCATCTTAATAGTTCACCTGCATTATTTAGTAATAAAAAGCAAGTTGAGCAATTTCGTAAACAGCTTACCAAACAATATAATGAAAGTTTTCCGTCACGAAAGAAGTTTTTTGGTTGGTTTTAAAAAGGAACAATTAAATGAGCAATACAAGATATTTAGAACCCGTGATCCAATTTTTATTCGATATCGTGAAACAAGATGCTCCGCAAGATGAAGAAGAATCCAAACAAATGGCTGAAGAAGCAAAAGAATACATAGCAGCCATTCAAGAATTAGATAAGTCGGATGAATTGGCTAGAAAAACCATTTATCAAAAATTAAATAAAAAAATTACATTGAATGAAACCGTAAGCCTTGAGACAAAAGACGAAAAAGGCGAAACTTTTTTAATAAAGGCTTCTAAAAATGACCATACTTTGATTGTTCAATCATTATTGCAAGCCAATGCTGATCCTAATGAAGGTGATTATACTCCACTTAACTGGGCTGCTTTTAGAGGTCATGTTTCGATAGTTCAAGCGTTGCTTACAGCCAAAGCTGATCCTAATAAGGCAGATAAAGTAGATACAACATCGATCAGCTGGGCTGCCAGAAACGGGAATACTTTGATTGTTGAGACATTGCTTACAGCCAAAGCAGATCCTAGTCAGAATGAGTCATTATGCCTTCGGTACCTTATCGAAGGTCTTATCGAAGGTCGAGGGGATATTCAAATTGCTCAAGGGGATATTCAAATTGCTCAAATGTTACTTCAAGCCAAAGCCGATCCTAGTCACAGTGGCCGAAATGGTGTCACTTCTCTCATGTCCGCTGTCTTTTATGGATATATTGATTTGGTAGAGGTGTTATTAGATGCAGGTGCAGCAACAGATTTATTAGATACAAAAGGAAAAACAGCTCTTGATTACGCTGTAGCGAAAAAAAGGCTTAATGTGGTAAGTTCATTGTTAAAACACCAAGCTTTTATTAACAATCCTACAAAACTTTATGGATTTTTAATGTTATGTGATCCGCGTGACCCTGATCTATTGTTTTGTCTAAATGCTTTGAATCAGCAACAAAATAATTTGCGCGCATTAAACCTGCCTGATGCAAAGCTATTAACTGACAAACAATATCAAACGCTAGAAAAATATCGCAATGAACTTTCCAAAGTAGGTGAAAAACTTGGCCGTGATGCATTAAAAGCATCTGTTGGAAGCATCCTTATTCCTCCCCTAATTAACATTATTTCTGAATATGATGCGCCGCTTTATCATCTTAATAATTCATCAACGCTGTTTAATGATCAAAAGCAAATTAATCAATTTCGTGAAGAGCTTACAAAAAAATACAATGAAAGTTTTCCGTCTCGAAAGAAGTTTTTTGGATGGTTTTAACGATTATTATTTGCTAATGTTTTTAGGCTGCGGCGTCTTCATTATGAGGATGACTTGATAAAAGCACTACTAATCCCTTTTCTGCGATAAGGTTAAGTAGTCTAAGAGAAGTGCCCCTTGGATGCTTCTCACCCTGCTCCCATTGCCTAACGGTAGAAAGAGTCGTATTTAAAAATTTAGCAAATACAGGCTGACTAACCTTTTCTCGTAAACGAATACTCTTAATTTGTCTTGGTGATAAATCCTTAACTTTAGGCAAGCACAGCTCATCGAACTCCCTCATAGTGGTAGCATTAATGATATGAGCATCATATAAGCCTTTAGCTGTTTCGTGTACAGTTTCTAAAATACTTGGATGTTTCTCTTTTTTTACTTTACTCATGGTTTACCTCATATAAATCACCATTATTAATCATGTTTTTTAACTCACTATCAGGTGTGCTTATTAAATTTTGAGCTAATTTTTTAAGTCCTTTTTCTTCTTGTTCGTTTATGTTGTCGCGTTGATTTTTTGGAAATCCATAAACAAAAATAGTTCTATGTTCTTTTTGAAAAACCACTATGGTTCTAAATCCGCTTCTTTTTCCTTGTCCTTTGCGAGCTATACGCTTTTTAATTAAATGAGTGCCTAAGTTGGCATCAATTAATCCTTGGTCTATTTCTCTGGCAGCTTTTAAAAGAGTGGCGTCTGTTAAAACTTCAGACTTAGCCCATTTAAAAAACATTTTATTTTTAAAAACTTGCATTTTTATCCCTTTTATAAGTATATCACTTAGTGGTGTATTTTCAAATATAATATTTAACATTGAATTGATTATAAGGGAGGAATTTTGCAATTTATTGAATAAATAATGGATTTTTTCTGATTTGATATTTTATTATCTTTAATAATAACAAAAAGTAACGTATGAGCAATACAAAAATATCAAACCTGTAATCAAACATTTATTTGATATAGTGCACGGGCAAGTTGGTCGGTAGTCTTTATACTTACAATGGTATTATTTATTGTACTTTGCTATGATATTTTCAGGATAAAAAATTTACAAGGAAGACAAGGATAGTCAACCATGGATCAATCAAAAAGAGTTCTGCTTTCAACGCTGTGTGTAGGGGCTTTTGCTGCCGAACCTACTTATGCTGTTACCAATGCCCAGCATTGCCTAGATAACTTTCCTAACGGCACCAATCCCGTGGCGGCAAAGATCATTAAAGAAACTCTGCAATGTATCATCAATAGTATTCCCGCTGGGCCTAGGGGGCCTACAGGTGCGACTGGAGCGGTAGGTGCCACAGGTGCAACTGGAGCCACAGGTCCTACAGGCCCTACAGGAGCAACTGGGACAAACACTTTAACTACAGCTGAATGGACGGCAGCTTGCTCAAGTGGCAGCATCACAGGTACTGCAGGATGTCCAGTGAATGCCACCGGGGCTGCTTTTGATAACTTAAATGCCAAAGCGCATCTTTTATATAGGTTAGGAGCAGGAGACACACCTGTCGATCCGGCAGTCCTATTTATTAAACAGATTAATCCTTCGATAGCATTGAAAACAAATCGAGGTCCTAGTGTAGTATTCGCACCTTCCGGTTTGATTCAACCTATGCGCTGCATAGCAATGGATGAAAGCAGTGATAATATGGTGCCAGTCTATGGACTTACTGCTAGTAATGCAAACTCCCCGCAAACACCGGCATTCACTGATGCTATAAGCGTTGGCGCACCAAATTCATTACCCAGCAACACGGCAACCTTTAATTATTTTGGTTTAACTGAAGTCTCCCTTTTTTATCGATATCCAAGCCGCAATCTTTACGTCATATGCGGTCTTGTCCTAGCAAGCGCTCAAGGTTCGCAACTTTTTTCGAATCCAACGGGCATTATTACCAGCATCGATTGGACTTAATATGCTCATCACTGCGGTATTAATGATAAAAAATGAAGCCCATGTGATTGCAGAAACACTGCAATCACTGATTCCATGCTTTAAAAATATTTTTATTTTAGACACAGGTTCAAGCGATGATACGGTCAATATCACTAAAACTTTTTTTACAACACATAACATTCAAGGTTACATTGCAGAAGAAGCTTTTATTGATTTTGCCACATCCAGAAATCGCGCGTTGCAACTGGCACGGGAGCAATTTCCTGATACGGTATTTTTTTTGATGCTTGATGCGGAATGGTATTTGCATCATCCGGAAGCATTAATAGCATTTTGTGAACAAGAAGCAGCAAAAACTACATCGCTTTATTTATTAAAAATTAAGATGGGAAGTTTAGATTTTACTACGGCACGCTTATTACGTGCATCAGCCTCTATCACCTTCAAAGGCGTAGTACATGAAGTTCCTGACATACCTGCATATATCCAAGTTCCAGCACCTTGTTATATTGAAGTCAAAGCATCCCATCAAGGTCAGGAAAAAAGCAAACAACGCTGGAAACGCGATGCGGAATTACTGATTAAAAGTTATGAAGTTAATCCCCAAGATGTTCGTAGCGTTTTTTACTTAGCACAAACTTATCATTGTCTAGGTGAACTGGAAAAAGCTTATGAATTTTATCAAATTCGTGAAAAACTCGTTGGCTGGGACGAAGAAAATTTTATGACTTTATTTAGATTAGGCTGTATCGCTCAAGAATTAGCTAAATGGCCCATTGCTTTAGATTATTATTTCAAAGCCCATGCTTATAGACCTTCTCGCATAGAACCGCTTATTAAGCTTGCGGATTATTATTGGCCAGAAAATATTCCAATGTGCTATTTGTTCGCACAGCGGGCGTATCATATGCCCTATCCACATAACGATATATTATTTATTGAAAAAGAAATGTATACCTATACCCGCTATGAAATCATGAGCCGCGCCGCATGGTATTTAGGAGAATATGAATTGGGTGAAGAGGCAAGCTTATTAGCATTAAAAGTTCATCCGGAGATGGAACATTTGCATAATAATTTAAAACTTTATCAAGAAAAAATAAAAAGCAAGACGCTTACGGTTGCGTAGCTGAAATGATATCATCAAGCAAATTGTTCTCAAAGGAATGCGGAGGTATTGGCTATGTTTATAAAAAAAATCATGATAAGTTTATTTTGTGCCGGATTAGCAGCACCTTTATATGCCAATAGTCAAGCCAATCGTATTAATTCTTCTTATGATATCCCAGGTGAATATAGCAGCAATAATTCTTCTTTGGATGAGAGCATGGAAGTGGTACCCGCTAAGGTTTATGAACGAAATTGTAAAAAACCTGGCAAAAAAAAGCGTGTCACCAAAGAATGTCCCGTGAAAAGAACGTATAGAGCGCAACATAATGTATTTTATGTAGGAGCATTTGGCGGCTATGGTACGATCAGCGGCGCTAGTAGTCAGGATGGACAATTTGTCCAAGGCCGTCTTGCCATGGGAGCTGCTAAGACATGGGATAGATATCTTGTGGGCGCCGAAGTGGGTGTGCAATCAGGCAATACCATGCATCTTTCAGTGAGTAATGCACTCGTGCTTGCCAGTGGCGGATTGCAATGGTTAGCAACTTTGAAGCCTTTAGCAGATATTTTGGTTGCAACTAAAATACAAATCGCTATCCAGCAACCTATATATATTACTTTAAAAGCAGGTGCAGCTTACAGACAATTACAACTCGATGACAGACATTCTTCAAATTATTATGTAAGCAAAGTCAATCCAGAAGTGCAAGCTGGCTTAAGTATGGCGCTTACTCCTCATGCTATGTTGACCGTACTGTATCAAGGTATTTATTCTAAATGTAATGTGGGCGCATCATTAAATGACGCAGGAAACGCGACGATTTCGCATATTCCTACGCAACAGGCAGGGTTTATCGGTGTTGAATATTCGTTATAATGTGACAGTATTTTATAATAATAACACAATGGAGCTTGCGAAAAAATATAAAGAAATTTGTCCGTGAATATGTATTAAAACACTTTACTCACTTTCAAGACCCTTCTAGATGCTTTAACTTGATCGCCAAACATGGCAACTGTTTTTCCCCTCATAGTACTTGCATGATTATCAAAATAGGATTGTAAATTTTCCATGGTATCAACTTCATATTGAACGGTGATTTTTGGGGGTGAATTCGAGGAAGTGTCTTCAAATAGATATGCTTTTTTAAAGCCATTAAAGCATAACATTTCATTGATATGTTCGGATAGCCAATTCAAAAAAGTTTGATATATTTGGGGGACGATTTCTAAATTTACTTCGTATTGAATCACAATTTATGCTCTTCTTTAATTTGATAATTTAAAAAATAATATCATAAGAAAAAAGTATTGCAAATTATACAGCTTGTATCATATCATACGTGACCTGCTTTTAGATTCTTCCAGTACTTCCACTTTTCCACTATATGTACCTTCTATTTCCAAATTAATTCTAAAAAAACAAGAGAAAAACTCCTATGGATTTTATAAAAAAAATAATACTCATTTGGTTTGTCATAATTCCAAATATAGTATTTGCATTACCACCCATTGAAAAGTGCAACATGAATGGCCTCTGGTATGCAGAGCTATGGCCGGCATATCCATTTCACGTTGTGCAATCAGGATCATCGGTAATCTTTACTACCCCTACCTTGCCACCAGAGGATCAGTTTACAGGAGCTGGTTCGGTGATGCCTTGGGGGGTTGAATTTTATATCGAAAGCAGACATTCAGAGCGTACTGAGCTTAAAGGAAAGTTTGTACGTCAATGTGCCGCCATGATATGGCAGTCAGTAGAGTTTCCTGAATCAGAAGATACTATGGTGCGGATACCGATAAAAATAGTCGAACCTATTGAAAAGGAGCTCATTATTACTGCCGAGCCACGCATGCCGAATTTTAAAGCAAAGGTAGTTTTGGATGGTCCATTTGGTTTAATAAAAATGAATCCAGATATTCCGGCTTATACTTGGGGCATTCAAATTAATCATGATCTTGGTACTGATTTGCATATCGATGCATATCTTGATAATGTTGAGAATGATAGCGATATTCATCAGCCAAATTTTAATTCCTTGAAGGAAAGGATAACCAAAGACGGTAAAACCTCAATTGTAGATGTACCTGGTGGTGTGGTGGGCGGACAATTAACATTATCGGTGGATTATTATCGAAATTTGCATATTGAAAAGAAGTTTTCCATTCTTAAAGGTACGAATCCTGGCCAAGCAGCAATTGAACAAGTATTAACGGATAAAACGTTAAGACAGATTGCGTGTCAAGAAAGTAGGTATAAGCAATTTATTGCGCCTAGAGAAGGTGGGGTAGGTAAATTGAATACTAAAGATAGAAGTCGAGGAGGTGTTGGGATTATGCAGTTATACGAACCCGTGCCGACAGCAGCTGAAATATGGAATTGGCGAGAAAATTTAAAAGGAGGAATGGAGTTATATAAGGAAAAAGTTGCCATTGCAAATAACCTACCCGCAAAGGAATTTAAAGATTTAAATAAAGAACGAGCTGAAATGGGTTTGCCAGCCTGCACTAAACCTCTTCCATCTCTCAATTCAGAACAACAAGAACGGGAGGTGTTACGATTATATAATTGTGGACATGAATATTGGTGGCAGCCAAGAAATGCGCCCAATTGCGAAGGACATTGGGTTCAATCACTTTCATGTGAAAGAGAAGGTAAAACAGGATATGATCCAGAGTATGTAAATAATGTATTGAAGTGCGACATTAACCATTAATCTAGGAAAATACATGTTAAAAAAATTTAATCTTACAATTTTTTGTTTATTAGGACTTTCTTCTTTAGCATTCTCTTACGAGAAAATATTCAACAATTATTCTGTTGCAATTACTGGAGACGACAGTGCCTATGGTTATAAACTTTCTGTTGCGCCTATAATATTATCTTCTGCTAAAAGTATTCCTAATAAGCAATTAGGTACTCCTAAAAATATTGGCAAATCTATCTGGGGCATTTCTACACGTGATCTTCCAGTTACAGAAGGTGATTGTGATGTTGCTAATGTAATGACTTGTGATGAAGAATCAAGATATTGTTATAATCATTGCCTTGTAAGCTCACCACCAGATGTATTAGCTTTTGATCAAAAAGCTAACAAAATATATTTTTTGGTTGGAACACCAGCTATAGGAACAGGCGGCGGACCAGCATTTTTATTTGTTGGGAACTTAAATAAAAAAGAAGTTAGATTATTGCATGCAGAAGAAGATCAGGAAAAAGGTTCTTTATCTCCTTCAGGAAGATATTTTCTAATGCATGGATATAGCGTCATTAAAATGTATGATACTCAACAAAATTATGTACGTACCGAGTTAAATAAATCAGAAAATATTTATAACGAAAACCAAGATATAAGACACAAATTAACAATAAAAAAATGGTTGAATGACACTCAATTTATGTATGTTGATATTGCACGCCATTTTGTTCGTCCTATTCCTGAAGGGGGAGAGCCTTTTTATAGCGCGAAAGACGTCACTTATGATATTGAAAGTAAAAAAATAGTAAGTGAAAGGAATATCACAAAAGCAGACGCTGATACTTATGAGAAGCAATTATAGTTAATTGGACGATAAAACGGATGATTTAAGTTAAATCAAATCCTAGGCATTGTTGCGCAATTCACTGCTTTTTCGTGCCCGAGCCCGTGCCCGTCTTTTTTTATGACTTCAACATTCTTCCATGGATTTTCTTTGTATTCATTCCCATATTTCATTAATGACTAAAGAAAAAGCTTAACTTTTTCAACGAAAAAAAACGGGCACGGGCACGCACACGGGCTCGGGCACGAAAAAGCAGTGAATTGCGCAACAACGCCCAAATCCTATTTCCAAAACAGCAATAACCAACTAATTTTTACTCTTTTAAAAGCTATTACTAAGTGTTATAATCATAAAGAATCAGAAAATAATGAAAATTTATAAACATAGAAGCTTTCATCAGTGGCTCAAATTATATGAGGTGAAGTAATATGAAAAAAAGTTTACTTGAAGTGGCGCATGAAATGGCTGCTGATTTATACGAAGCGGGCGTAATAGATGCTGTGACGATGCGAGAATACGAATCTATTTGTATTCCGCCCGTTCGTGAATTAACTCCTCGTGAAATAAAAAAAATTCGGTTGCATGAAAAAGTAAGCCAAGCTATTTTTGCTAAATATTTAAATACCAGCACATCAACTGTACGTCAGTGGGAACAAGGTGGAAAACATCCGCGCGGTACATCGCTTCGATTGTTAAATCTTATTGCAGAAAAAGGATTAAAGGTTCTTTCTGATGAAGCAGCTTAAAATAAATTAATCTAATGTTCAATCACAATCCGGCATTCCATTTGAAATTTACATTTGTTTTGATGTAAATTATCCTCCTCCCCTAATAACAACAAAAAGGAACTGTTGAATGAGCAATACAAGATACATGGAACCTATGATCCAACATTTGTTTGATCTGATCAATCAAGGTGCTCCAAAAGATGAACAGCAAGCCAAACAAATAGCTGATGAAGCAATAGAATACATAAAAGCCATTCAACAATTAGAACAAATAGAACAGAGTAAAAATATTGTTTATGAGAAATTAAATAAAAAAATTAAATTTATTAATAATGTAAACCTTGAAGTAAACGATCAACATGGCAGGACCTTACTTACTTGTGCTAGCTATCACGATCATGTTCCGATAGCTCGAGCGCTGCTGGCAGCCAAGGTCGATCCTAATAAAAAGGGTGAAAATGGTTATACACCACTTAATATGGCTGCTGTTTTAGGTCATGTTTCGACTATTCAAATACTATTGGAAGCCAAAGCTGATATTAATAATGAAGCAGAAAAAGATATGTTACCTCTTCCTGTAGCTATTATACAAGGACATGAGAAAGCTGTTCAAGCATTACTGATCGCTAAAGCTGATCCTAATCGCGCTTGTGGGATATATGACACCCCACTCCTTTGTGCTGTTTTAAAAAAGCATATTCAAATTGTTCAGCTGTTATTGGCAGCAAAAGCTTGTCCTGATAAAGACCGGCTGGGTGTGACTCCTCTAACCTGGGCTGCGAAAGAAAACTATACTCAGATTGTGGTAACATTGCTGGAAGCGAAAGCCGATCCTAATAAAATGGATAAAATGAACAAAATGCCACTCTGTAGTGCTATTGACAGCAGGCAAGTCCAAATGGTAACAATATTATTGGATGCAAAAGCAGATGTTAATAAAGTAAATGAAATGACAGGTGAAACAGCACTTACTTGCGCTGTAAAATATAGAAATTTTGAAATAATAAGTTTATTATTAAGCGAAAAAGCTGCTATTACACATCCAATAACATTTTTTGATTTTTTAATGCCAACTGATCCACGTGTCCCGGATTTTTTGTATTGCCTGAATGCCTTGAGTGAACAACAACATCATTTGCGTGAATTAAATTTGCCTGGTCCTGAACTATTAAGTGATGAACAATATCAAGCGATGGAGCAATACCGTTATCAACTTGCTAAAGTAGGAGGACGGTTTAGTCGTGAAGCGTTAAATCCAGCAATTGGAAATATCCTTATTCCACCGTTGATTAACATTATTGGTCAATATGATGCACCGCTTCATCGCCTTAATAATCCACCTACATTCTTTGATAAACGACAAGTTGAAGCATTTCGTATAGGAGTTGCCGAACAATATAAAAAATTTTATCCGTAGTCATCTGGTAAAAATAACAATAAGGAGCGATTGAATGAGCAATGCAAGATATATGGAACCTATGGTTCAACGTTTGTTTGATCTGGTCAAACAGAATGCTCCGAAAGATGAGGAGCAAGCGAAACAAATGGCTGAAAAAGTAAGCGCATACATAGAAATCATTCAGCAATTAGAACAGTCTAGAAAAGCGATTTATCAAAATGCAAGAAAAAAAATAGAATTGGATAATGAAGCTGTAAGTCTTGAAGCCATAGATGAGCAAGGTGCAACACCCCTTCTATATGCTGTAAAACGCGGCCATATCTTAATTGTTGAAGAGTTGCTTACAGCTAAAGTCTCTCCTGAAAAAACAAATCAAAAAACAGGTGAAACACCGCTTTCTTGGTCTGCTTATGAAGGCCATGCTCTGATTACTCAAGCATTATTGCTAGCTAAAGCAGATCCTAATAAAACAGGGGAAGAAGGTGTAACACCCATTTACTGGGCTTCCCAAAAAGCCCATATTTCGTGTATCGAAGCACTTCTTGCAGCTAAAGCAGATCCTGATAAGGCAAATGCAAAAGGCGGAACACCTCTCACAGAGGCTGCTGGTCGGGGAAATGTTTTGATTGTGCAAACATTACTGCAAGCCAAGGCCAATCCTAACAAAGCGGTTGATGATAAAGGTATAACACCACTCCTTAATGCTATCCAAAAAGGGCATGTTTTAATTGTTCAAGAGTTGCTTACGGCTAAAGCTATTCCTGATATAGATGAAACAGGAGACGTAACACAACTCACTCTCGCTGTTGAGATAGGTCATGTTCAAATTACTCAATTATTATTAGAAGCTAAAGCTGATCCTAATAAAGCAAGTAATAATGGTACAAGACCACTCACCTTCGCTGCTCAAAAAGGCCGTATTCAAATTATTCGAGCATTACTTGAAGCTAAAGCTGATCCAAATAAAGTAAATGAAGCGTCACATGCGACGCCGCTTATGTATGCTGCTTTTAACGGACATACAGATACCGTAGAGATATTAATATATGCAAATGCAAATGTAGATATTTCAACTGAGGAAGGAACAACAGCCCTTGGTTGCGCTGTAACACATAAGAGCATTGAAGTGGTAAGTTTATTATTGAAAGAACAAGCATCTATTTGCAATCCCAAAAAACTTATTGAGTTTTTATTGTCTTATGATCCGCGTGATCCGAATGTGCTTATTTGTTTGAATGTTTTGAGTAAGCAGCAAAATAATTTGCGCAAATTAAACGTCATCGATGCAAGTTTATTAAGTGATGATGACTATCAAGCGATGGAAAAATACCGCAATGAACTTTCAAAAGTCGGTGAAAAGCTTGGCCGTGAAGCATTAAAAGAATCTCTTGGAAACATCCTTCCTTCTGCACTCATTAATATGATCACTAAGCTTGATGCGCCGCTTTATCGTCTTAATGATTCACCTACATTATTCAGTAATAAAAAGGAAGTTGATGAGTTTCGTGAAGAAATTACCAAAAAATATAAAGAATTTTGTCCATGAATAACATCAATTATAAATCAATTTTTCCGATCAATAATTCTTAAGAACCTATCTTTTAACTTGCCAAAAGTATAAGGTAGCGATGACAGAGGCATTTGATAGTTGTTTTAGCCATTTTTTATCTCTCAATGATTCATCATGTACTGAACTAGGCTGCACATACCAGCAAATCCCGCAAGATAGGTTCCCATGATCCAAAAAAAGTTTTTCCAAAGCCTATTATTAACTTCTTTAAATCCTGAATCAACTTTGCCTTCTAATGAATCAAATCGACTATCCATTTTGTCAAAACGTTTTTCCATTCTTATTAAGGTTTGATTTATGTGCCCAATGGATTGTTCAAGTAAAGCAATGCGTGTATCGTCAGTATGTTTATGGGATTTCATTTTAATTTTCTCATCATTATTATGTTTATAGTATTACTTTTTCGATATGAGAGCAACTGGATTAAAAATAAGCAAACAGGCGGTCACTATCAGTGTAGATTGAGTTATAGATGATGCAGGTGCTAAAGCAGATGCATGTGTCTATGAAAAATTATTATCATTTGAAATTCACATTTGATTTGATGTAAATTACCCTCCTCCCATAATAACAACAAAAAGGACTATTGAATGAGCAATACAAGATACATGGAACCTGTGATCAAACGGTTATTTGACCTGGTCAAGCGAGATGCACCGCAAGATGAGCAACAAGCCAAACAAATGGCTGATGAGGCAAAAGAATACATAGAAGCCATTCAGCAGCTAGAACAATATAGAAAGATAGCTTATCAACGATTAAGTAAAAAAATTAAATTAGATAATGGGGCAAGCCTTGAAACAACGGATGAGAATGGGGCAACTTTTTTAACCTGGGTTTGTCAAAAAGGCCATACTTTGATTGTTCAGGCGCTGCTTGCAGCTAACGTTTCTCCTGATAAAGCATATGAAAACAATGGCATCACTCCACTGCTTTTTGCTATTAAGAATAATCATAGCTCAGTTGCTCAAACGCTTCTTACGGCTAAAGCTGATCCTGATAAAGCAAATGAAAAAACAGGTGAAACAGTACTATCCTGGACTGCTTATGAAGGCCATACTCAGATGACTCAAGCGTTATTGATAGCCGGAGCAGATCCAAATAAGACAGATGAAGATGGTGCAACACCGCTCTACTGGGCTGCCAAAAAAGCACATATCTCGACTCTTCAATCGCTTCTTTCAGCTAAGGCAAATCCTGATAGAGCAACTGAAAAAGGTATAACGGCACTCTCAGCGGCTGCTGAAGAAGGCCATCTTCAAATTATTCAAACATTACTAAAGGCTAAAGCTGATCCTAATGCAGCAGTCAAAAATGGAGGGACACCGCTTACCTGGGCTTGTGAAAAAGGGTATGTTCAAATTATTCAAGCATTACTAGAAGCTAAAGCTGATCCTGATAAAATAAATGAAAAAGTAGGTGCAACACCACTTATTTTTGCTACTTTTTTTAATGCACATACAGATGCGGTGGAAGTGTTATTACAAGCGGGTGCAAAAATAGATATTCCGATAAAAGATGGAACAAGGGCCCTTGACTATGCTACAAGTAAAAAAAACCTTGAAATGATAAGTTTATTATTGAAAGAACAAGCATCTATTTGTAATCCCAAAAAACTTATTGAGTTTTTATTGTCTTATGACCCGCGTGATCCGGCTGTGCTTTTTTGTTTGAATGTTTTGAGTAAACAGCAAAATAATTTACGCAATTTAAAGATCACTGATGCAAATGTATTGAGCGATGATGATTACCAAGCGATGGAAAAATACCGCAATGAACTTTCAAAAGTAAGTGAAAAGCTTGGCCGTGAAGCATTAAACGAATCTATTGGAAAAATCGTTCCTTCTACAATCATTAATATGATTGCTAAGCTCGATACGCCGCTTTATCGCCTCAATGATTCGCCTACATTATTTAGTAATAAAAAGGAAGTTGAGGATTTTCGTGAAGAAATTACCAAAAAATATAAAGAATCTTGTCCATGAATAACATCAATTATAAATCAGTGTTTTTTCCGAAGCTCTTGGATTTTATCATTGGACAATCCGGTCATTCTGTGAACCCAGGTGATTAAATCCTTCTCGCTAAGACTTGTTTGTTCAGCTAACAACCTCTTAGCAACTTCAATTTTTCCTTCTACTATACCTTCTTCTAGCAATTGTTGTGCCACTGTCGTCATTTTTTTCTCTACCTCTGATGAAAATTGTTGAGTTATCACTATCTCAAGGAACCGATTTTTATCTAAAAATTCACCTTGTTTCAATATATAGTATAATAAATCGAATACCTCATCGTTGTCACCTCTTTGATTTAATTGCTTGAGTAATTCGGACAATATTTGGGCAAAAAAGTCCGATAAATTCTTGTCTAATCGATGTTTAAGTGTTAACAAAAGCGCAACACCTTTTAAATGATTTTGGGCTTCTTTTCGAAGCGTTTCATCGGGAATCACGGATAAATCCACCATAGAAAATGGTTTGACAAAAAGAGTCTCAAATATGTTTTTTGTAGCCTCTGGTTGAATGAGATCACTTAAAGTTAATGAATGCTCATAAGGTTTATCACCTTGATAAATGATTAATGGATATATCAATGGAATAAATACTATTCTGGAAGGTCTACTCTGCTTCCGTATGTGATCCCAAATAAGCCCTATATATTTAAAAATTCTGACGGGCATCCAAGGATCACTTGAGCTCTGATGTTCTATAAGACACCATATATAACCTTCTGAGTTCTGAAATTTTGTCTTATAAAGAATATCAACTGCATATGTGCGATATTCATCATCAATAAACGAATCCTTCTGCATTTTAAGACAGGACAAATCAGCAATGTCTAATACTTCTTTGGGTAAATACAAACTTAAAATATCTTTAGCTGCTTCGGGATTAGATAACAACCTTTTAACCAATTTATCATGCGGTTGATGCACGGAAGTATTTTCTGAAGTTTTTTTCACAGAGACAGCTCCTATTTATAGCAATATAGTAATTATTTTTTTTGAAGTTTATTTTTGGCTGTAGCTTGAGGTAGGTATTGAATTATAGATGATGCAGGTATTAAGTAAACGTAATATAGCTAAAGCAGATGCATGTGTCTATGAAAAATTATTATCATTTGAAATTCACCTTTGATTTAATGTAAATTATCTTCCTCATAATAATAACAAAAAGGAGCTGTTGAATGAGCAATACAAGATATATGGAACCTGCGACAAAGCTTTTATTTGAGATTGTGAAACAAGATGCACCACAAGATGAGCAACAAGCCAAACAAATGGCGGATGAAGCAAAAGAATACATAGAAGCTATTCCGCAGCTAGAGGCTATTTATCATAGATTAAGTAAAAAAATTAAATTGGACAATGAGGTAAGTCTTGATGCTATAGATGAGGATGGGGCAACTTTTTTAGCCTACGCTTGTGAAAAAGGGCATCTTTTGATTGTTCAAGCATTGCTTGCAGCCAGAGCTTCTCCTGACAAAGCTGAAAGAACAGGTGCAATACCGCTCATTTTTGCTGCTGAAAAAGGCCATACTTTAATTGTTCAAACATTACTTACAGCCAAGGCTTCTCCTAACAAATGCAACGAAAAAACAGGCGCAACACCGCTTGCTTGGGCTGCTTATGAAGGCCATGCTTTGATTACTGAAGCATTATTGCTGGCCAAAGCTGATCCTAATAAGATAGATGAAGAAGGTGGCACACCACTTTTTTTGGCTTCCCAAGAGGCACATATTTTAAGTATCCAAGCGCTCCTTTCAGCTAAGGCAGATCCTAATAATGCAAATGAAAATAAAGAAGGTAATATACCACTCGGAATAGCAGTTCAGGAAGGCCATACTTCGGTTGTTCAGGCGCTGCTTACAGCGAAAGCTGATCCTAATAAAGCAAGTGCAAACGATGTAATACCACTCCGCGCGGCTGCTTCCAGAGGCTACGTGCAAATTACCCAATGGTTACTTGAAGCTAAAGCAGATCCTAACAAAGCAAGTACGCTAGGCTCAACCCCCCTTACCTTGGCTGCGGAGGAAGGCAATGCTGAGGTTGTTCAATTGTTACTTGAAGCAAAAGCTGACCCTAATAAAGCACGTAAAAAAACAGGTACAACCCCTCTAATGTTTGCTGTAAAACATACAGATATAGTCGATATGTTATTAGATACAAATGCTTGGATAGATTTTTCAAATTTAGAAGATAAAACAGCCCTTGATTATGCTATAGACAAGAAAAAACTTGAAGCAGTAAATTTGTTGTTGAAAAAACAAGCGTCTATTCGCAATCCCAAAGCACTTTTTGATTTTTTAATGTCTTATGATCCGCGTGATCCTGATGTTTTGTTCTGCCTGAATGTTTTGAGTCAGCAGCAAAATAATTTACATAAATTAAACATGGCTGATGCAACACAATTAAAGAAGGAACAATATCAAGCCTTGGAACAGTACCGCAATCAACTTTCACAAGTAAGCGAGAGTTTTAGTCGTAAGGCATTAAATGAAGCCGTTGGAAAGATATTGCCTCCACCCTTAGTGGATATTATTTGTAAGCTTGATGCACCCCTTTATCGTCTTAATAATTCACCTGTATTATTTAATAATAAACAACAAATTGATCAATTTCGTGAAGAGCTTACGAAAAAATATAATGAGAGTTTTTCATCTAAAAAGAGATTTTTTGGATGGTTTTAATAGCTAAGATTTTATATTACTGGCATATACAAGGAGTGATTAAATGAGCAATACAAGATACATGGAGCCTGTGGTCAAGCGTTTGTTTGATTTGGTCAAACAAGATGCACCGCAAGATGAGCAACAAGCCAAACAAATGGCGGATGAAGCAAAAGAATACATAGAAGCCATTCAGCAGTTAGAACAAGCCAAAAAAGCCGTTTATAAAAAATTAAATAAAAAAATTGAATGTGACGTCAATCTTAATGATGCAAGAGACAAAGAGGGTGCAACTTTTTTAACATGGGCTTGTAAAAGAGGCCATGCTCTAATTGCCCAAGCATTGGTGACAGCCAAGGCTGATCCTTATAAAGCAAATGCAAAAGGTGAAACACCACTCGCATGGGCTGTCACAGAAGATCATGTTCAGATTGTTCAATGGTTACTTGAAATCAAGGCTGATCCTAACAGAGGCGGCGAAACACCCCTCATCTGTGCCGTGCGACATGGCCGAACTCAGATGGCTCAGAGATTACTAGAAGCTAAAGCTGATCCTCATAAAACAATTGCAAACGGCCTAACACCACTTACTTGGGCTGTCTGTAAACGCCATTTTTTGATTGTTCAAATGTTACTGGATGCCAAAGCAGATCCTAATAGGATAGATGAAAAAGGAACTCTACTTTCCTTGCTTGCCAACTTTGGAGATGTTCAAATTGCTCAACTATTACTAGGGGCTAAAGCTGATGTTAATAAAACAGATGAAGACACAGGTAATACGCCGCTCATTATTGCTGCTTATCGTAATCATATACATATGGTAGAAATGTTATTACATACAAGGGCAAGCATAGATATTTCAAATAGATATGGAGATACAGCGCTTGATTATGCGATTAGATATGGAGATACAGCGCTTGATTATGTGATAAGAGAAAAAAATCTTGAAATAACATGTTTATTATTGAGTCATGAAGCTACTATCAAAAATCCTAAAAAACTTTTTGATTTTTTAATGTGTTATGATCCACGTGATCCTGACGTGTTGTTTTGCCTGAATGTTTTGAGTCAGCAACAAAATAATTTACGTAAATTAAATTTTGCCGATGCAACGCAATTAAACGATAAACAATATCAAGCTATGGAGCAATATCGCAATCAACTGTCAAAAGTAGGTGAACGTCTTGGTCGTGAGGCATTAAATTCAGCAGTTGGAGATATATTACCTCCACCATTAATTAATATTATTTGTAAGTTGGATGCGCCGCTTTATCATCTCGATAGTTCACCTACATTATTTAGTAATAAAGAGGAAGTGGATAAATTTCGTGAAAAGCTTACAAAAAAACAAAATGAAAACCCTCCATCTCGATGGAATCCTATGGGATGGTTTTTATAAATTTTATCCCGTAAGCTGATCCAATTGAAAAATCGGCAGCAAAATGGCGAGCACAATAAATAAAACAATAGCGCCCATGACGAGAATAATGGCGGGTTCAAATAAAGCAAGTGTTGTTTCAATCAAGCGAGTAATTTCAGCATCTTGATTATTGGCAGCGCGTTCTAACATATTTTCCAATTGACCGCTGGCCTCACCGCTTGCGATCAAATGAATACTCATGGGCGGGAAGAAAGTCGTTTGTTTAAGCGCTAAATGAATCGCAGCACCTTCACGCACACGATTGCTTGCATCAACCACCGCATTCCGAATCGGTAAATTAGTAATAAGTTTGGATGAAATACTCATGGCTTCTAATATAGGCACACCCGCGGAAGATAAAATAGCAAACGTCCTTGAAAAACGTGCGGTGTTGGCAACTTTAATCGCATTACCAATGACCGGTATACGTATGCAAAAACGATGGATGCGAGTACGAAAATTAATATTGTTTTTCATAGTGCGCAGAAAGAAAAAAATTATCACGCCTAAAAGCATTAACACATATAAACCATATAGTTTAATGTCTGTACTTATTGCAATAAGCACTCGGGTCATGGCAGGCAATACTTGGCCAGTATTATTAAAAACCGCTACCATTTTGGGAACGACAAATTCCAATAAAAATCCTACAATGCAAATGGCAACACCTATCATAATGGAAGGATAAATCAACGCTTGCTGGATTTTTTGTTTCATTTGAAATTGTTGTTCGGTGTAATCAGCAAGACGCTGTAGCACGATATCTAAATGCCCGGATTTTTCACCTGCTGCAACCGTTGAACAATAGAGCTCTGAAAAAGCTTGCGGATAATCACGTAAGGCTGATGCCAGCGAATGTCCTTCCAGTACTTTACTGCGTACTGCTAATATCAAACCTTTAGTGCGTGTTTTTTCAGTTTGTTCAGCAACGGCTGATAATACTTCTTCAATCGGTAATCCTGCAGCTAGTAACGTTGCGAGCTGCCGAGTCATGAGCGCGAGTTCTTTCACAGTAACTGAGGGTTTGCCAAATGCTTTTATTTTAAATTGGGCTATTTTTTGTTGGGCAAGCTGCACATCCAATACCGTAAAACCTTGCTCACGTAATAATTGCCGTGCATGTTTTAGAGAATCGGCTTCAATAACGCCTTTTTGCGATACACCTTTGATGCCTAAAGCATTATATTGAAATGCTGTCATGCGTTATTCCTCGCTGGTCACTCGTAGTATTTCTTCAAGTGAAGTATCACCTGCCAACACTCGTCTTAAACCATCTTGACGTATGCTTGGGAACAAAGTGCGCGCATATTTTGTGATGTTTTGTTCAGATTCCTTGCTATGTATCATGGTGCGTAAGGTATCATCAATAGCAATGAGTTCATAAACTCCGCTTCGGCTGCTATAACCATTGTTTCTACAATCCTGACAACCTTCGGGTCGATAAATGGTTGGTGGTGATGCTGGATTTACGCCTAAAATGGTACATTCGCGTTCACTCGCAGTCACAGGTTTTTTGCATGTTTTACATAATAAACGTATCAGTCGTTGTGCCAACACACCTATTAAACTTGATGAAATAAGAAAAGGTTCAATGCCCATATCATCTAAACGCGTAATAGCACCTATGGCACTATTGGTATGAAGCGTGGATAACACTAAGTGACCGGTGAGACTTGCTTGAATCGCAATTTGTGCGGTTTCTAAATCGCGGATTTCACCCACCATGACGATGTCTGGATCTTGACGCAAGATAGCGCGTAAACCTTTGGCAAACGTCATGTTCACTTTGGTATTTACCTGGGTTTGACCAATGCCTGCAAGATCAAATTCGATGGGGTCTTCGACAGTTAAAATATTTCGCGTATGATTGTTGAGAGAGGTGAGTGCAGCATATAACGTTGTCGTTTTACCAGAACCCGTGGGCCCTGTTACTAAAATAATCCCATGTGGAATAGCGATAAGTTTTTTCATCAAAGCAAAACTTTTCGCTTCCATCCCGAGTTGTTCCAAATCAAGCCGTGCATTTTGTTTATCAAGTAAACGTAACACAACCCGTTCACCATGACTGGTTGGCATGGTGGACACACGCACGTCTACAGCGCGGCCGGCAATGCGCAAGGTAATACGGCCATCTTGCGGCAAACGTTTTTCAGCAATGTCTAATTTAGCCATGATTTTGATACGTGACACAATTAAGGGCGCTAAAATGCGCTGCGGTTCTAATACTTCGCGTAAAACCCCATCCACACGAAAACGAATGGTAATATGATCTTCAAACGTTTCAATGTGCACGTCAGATGCACCCTCTTTGATGGCTTCACTTAAGAGTGCATTTAATAAACGTATGATAGGCGCATCATCTTGTTTTTCGAGTAAGTCTTCTGGTTTCGGCAGTTCATGGATTAAGTCAAATAAATCCATGGAATCACCCATATCTTCTGCCATTTGCATGGCAGTATTGGTGTCTGTTTCGTAATGTTTTACTAGAAGTTTACTAAAATTATCGACGTCAGTTGAATGTAATGCCATGGGCACAGCCAAATGCCGTCTTAATTCATTGAGTATTGTTATGTCAGGTTTATTACAATACATGACTGTGGCTTTAGCATCGTCAATTTGCGTGACTAATACGCCATACCGTTTGGCAAATGAAAAAGGCAGTTTAAATTGTTTGTCGCTTACCATGGCAGTTACAAGTCTTCATCTTTATCGAAAGGCTTGGGTAGTTTAACATTATTCTTCCAAGGCTGCAAAATATTGTTCAATTTTTGCTTACCTTGCTCGGACAAATCTTCTGGCCATTTTATTTGCTCTTTGCGGGTTAAATCGTATTTAGTATGGGTAAGGGACTCAGCATCCGTATTGTCATGCACTATGGTCGGTTTAATAAATACCATAAGGTTTTTCTTTTCCAGGCGGCGCGATTTGTGTTGAAATAATATACCAAAGAAAGGAATATCACCCAAAAGAGGTATTTTTTCTGTACTATCGGTAATATTGTTACTGATTAGTCCGCCTAATACTAAGATATCTTTGCTGTTCACAATGACTGAGTTTGTGATTTGGCTGGTGTTCACCGTAGGATTTAAGCCTGGATTTTCGGGATTTTTTAGAGAATCATTTTTCAAAACAATTTTTAAACGTACCGCGTCACCTAGGTTAATTTGCGGTGTGACCTCGAGTTTCAATTCTACATTAAGTCGATTGAACGTATTAAATGGATTGACAGTGGTGGCAGCGCCTGTCGTGGCATAAGAACCGGTTTGGTCGGTGACTTGTTGACCTACCGCCAAGGTCGCTTTTTGATTATCAAGCACCACAATAGAAGGTGTAGATAAAATATCTACACCTGATTTTTTTTGTAAAATACCCAAAATGGCTTGAATTTGCGCACTTGGAATAATCCCTACTGAGCCTAATCCCAGTGGATTAAAGCCGCCTGCGACAATATTTGCCTCCGTGCCAGGTCTGGCCAAAGAACCCCACTGTATCCCCAGGTTTTTGGTATCATCTTGGTCTATTTCAACAATAATACCTTCGACTAAAACTTGTGCAGGTCGAATATCCAGTTTGGCAATAATAGAAGTTAACGCTTTCATCATACGCGGAGGTGCTGTGATAATAATGGCGTTGGTATTGGGTTCTGCTTGAATATTCGTTAAGTTTTCTGGAGCTTTACTAGGCGAACCTCCGCCGCCACCGCCAGCAGAGTAGTTTACTGTTACGCTGCTGGCGGAGGTAGAGGTGCCATCTTTGTTGGTTATATTCTGCGCTATTTTGCCCAAGATAGGTGCAAAATCTTTAGCTTGTAAATAGCGTAAATAAATAACTTGAGTATTTCCTTGAGCTCCAGCACTTGGAACATCCAATTGTGAAATCAAAAAACGTGTGCGTAAGCGGGCTGCTTTATTGCCGCTCACTAAAATGCTATTACTTCGTTCATCAGGTGCAATGGAAACCAAAGGCGTATCACCGCTGGCACGTGCTGCATTTTGTAAATTAGTAATAACGGTGGCAAGCTGTGCGGCAGATGTTTGATGCAGCGGAATGATGTCGATTTCACTATTAGAAGCTTTATCGATATCGCGAATGATCTCATCGATACGTTTTAAGTTAGCTGCTCTACCTAAAACAATGAGCACATTGCCTGGTGTATAGGCTGAAACATTGCTCCACTGCGGCAATAAAGGTCTGACAATAGGAATAAGTTGGCTCGCATTGACATTTTCAAGAGGAAACACCCTCACTACAACTTCATCCCCCTTGCCTGGAAATCGACGAGAGGCAACCCTGCTCGCAAGTTCTGCGCTTTCCATGTTTGGCACAATTTTAACAACATTGCCGCTAGGTATCGCAGAATAACCCAATAATTCCAACACGGATAAAAACAGTTGATAAACTTCACTGGGTTGAATAGGTTTGCTAGAAATTAAAGAAATTTTTCCACTGACTTTGGGATCAACGACAAAATTTTTACCTGTTTCGCGCGACACTTCACTGATGATGCTTAAAATATCTGCATCTTGTAAATTCCATAAACGGCTGGCTTTGGGTTTTCCTTCGGCAGGTAAAACTGGAATAACACCCGGGGGTGGAGGTATAGGTGTTTTATTCTCAGCAAAAGTCGCGATAAAAAAAAGACAAGTAAAAAGCACAAGTAATGTGCGTAGAACATGTTTCATGAGAATCCTGTTTTGACGTGTTAAGTTTGTCGATAAGATAGCATGTTTATGTGCTTCCTGTCATGCCAGCTAAATAACGCTCCAAATCTATCAATAATCCCTGTTGTTCTTCACTCAAAACTCTATTGTTCCGTATTTCATCAATTTGTTGCAAAGCCATATTAGCCGTCAAACGTTTAGTATTTTTAAAATCAATCATGGCATGATCTTCATTTGCAGAATTAATTTTATCCATATAGTGATTAAATTTTTCGGCCTGTTCTCCCGAAAGCACCTCTGGAAAATGCCGCCCTAACACTCGTATTGCCTGCATTTGTATCATAGGATTTTGAATTTTATCTACCATACCTGCTTTTTCTTTAGGATTAGCTGCATGAAAACGTTGGCAAAAACGTTCTTCCGCCATATTTTTAAAACCCGTTAAATACAAACTGGCATCGACATCCGTATCCGGATAAACCGGGTATTTATATTCAACATAATATTCAGCAATAGCATTTAACAGCTCAGGGTTTTTTTGTAACCATTGCTGATTGTTTTCTGCAAGTTTTAATCGTTCAGGCTGCAAATGTTGTAAAAATCTTTCTTTCATAGGCAAAATAAAACGCGGCTCGCCATGTTTTTTACTTATCTTAAAAGTGGTTTCAGTAAGCATTTCAGGAGTAGTTTGCGACAATGATTCCGTATCCAAACGCAACCACAGCGATTGATTTTTATAATGTCTATGCTGGCCTAAAAACATAACAGGACAATGATAATTGTTATCAGCACCTAACGAGCCATGAAAAAGCAAAGCCATGGTTTTTTGTAAAGGTTCAGTGCGTTGATGATCAATGGCCTTATTAAAATGACCTGCAAGATAATCCCACATTTCGCGTTCTTTGTGGAAGAGCCGCGCAAGTTCTAAAGTCGCTTCCACATCCACCATGGCATCATGCGCACGACCCTTGGCTAGCGCATTCGCATGATTGAGTAATTCAAGTTTGAGCGATGTTTTATTTTCAACTGAAGGCCAAGTGAGCAAGTGGTTTTTAAATAAATAATACATCATAGTCATAGGATATAAATCCATACGACCGCAATCATTGGCATATTGATGCGTGTAAGGCGGTAATAAATTTCTATAGAATGAAAATCGTAAAAATTCATCATCAAAATCTAGTGTATTATAACCAAGACTTAATGTTCCAGGCTGATTCATCCATTGATGAATTTGTTGAATGGCATCGTATTCTGATATACCGCCATGATTGACCCCAATGTGATGTGTGATAAGTGCATAAGGTGAAGGTATAACATCAGAGTTAAGTTTAATTTTTAATTCATAACGCTCTATTTCGCGCAAGTTCAAATCGGTGCGAATGCCCGCAAATTGTAAAACCTGGTCAAAGGATTTGTTTAATCCAGTGGTTTCAAGATCGTAAAATAAAAACGTTCGCATGATTATGGTTTCCAAAAAAAAGTAAGCAGACTGCGTGGATATTACTGAATGTCTTACTAAAGTGCTACCCAGAATTGCGTGCTCTAGTTTTTGCCGGGTAATTTTTCAATTTGATCAAAAAAAGCACATATCTGTCAGGTGTTTTAACTGCACTGGCTAATTTTTCGCATGGAAACGGTTTTATTATCAAAATATGAGCTTGTTTAAGTATTTCTTAAGCTAATCATGTGAAAATAGCGACCATATAAAATCATATAGGATGAGCGGTTATGGCTGCAAGCGGTAATTCATTGAATAACGAGAAGTATTTTATTGCTATATTAGAAAGTAATAAACAAATACCCTCTTTTTTACAAGGTCTTTCTCAAGAGCAAAAGAATGGGGTGTTAATATACCCTGATCCAAACGATCCTAGCAGTAGTAGCACAGGGGCACGCAACTATAAAGCCTGTTTTATAGAAAATTACTTGCTTGTGTGTGAAAATGAAAGGCCAAAAGAAGTCTCAATGGGTAACTTAACACCCGCAGAAAGAAGCGATCACGCTAAACTTATCCATCGAGCATTAGTTTTGGCAGATCGTAAAGTACCAGCTGGAAAAAAGGCTCGTCAAAAACGAAAACGGCAGAAAGCAAAGGATGAAGCCGCAAGGGAAGCTCTTGTGATGCATCTCTATGAACAAGACCTGGCAGAAGCAGAACAAAAGCAAAAAGAAGCGAAAGCGGATAATACGCTGGAACATAAAACCGTGGTAAATTCAAATCCAAAAGACCTTACTTTTGATGTTATTGTTGCACTAGAAAACCTTGCCTTAGATGATACCCCTCATGAAGGAGAAGTAAAAGATAACGATTTACCTGCCATGCCTTCAGGAGCTTCGGAACATACCCAGGAAATTGAGCAAGCTGCACATGAAGAAATGCGCCGTGAAAGTCGACGCTTCGCATTTCACAGGTGGATAGCTGATCCTTTAACAGGGCTATCTGATGATTCATATAATTTTGTACGTGCAGCCGCCTTGGGAAAGTTAATGTATTTGAAAACCTTGGGTACTTCATTTGATCCGAAGGCGTTTCACTATGCACATACTGCGGCTAACGAATTTGGTCATTTAAATATACTTCAATATTTAGATGAAATTTCTCCGACAAATTTATGGCTTGAATATCAAGACCCTCAGTTATTAACAAATTTTGCTAGTAATTATATTGAAGGAATCATCAAGAGAGGTCAGCTTGATATGTTAATTTATATCGAGAATAAACTACCAAAGGACGTGACTCTTCTACCAAATAAGGACATGACTCTGCTAGAATTTATGACATTCAGCGCAATGTATTCTAAACATACGGACATCCTAAAATATCTGAAAAGCAAAATGCCTGTAGAACAATTTCAAGCTCTGGTTTCTAAGTATATGATGAGAGAACATTTTAAAAACCTTTTCGACAAAGGCTATTTTGAGACACTTAAATATATAATATCCACATTATCGGTTACCCAAATGGAAGAAGACCATATTGCTGATGGTTTGAAGGATTGTATTGCAAAGGGTATGAGAAAGGTTGGTCAACAATATGAAGATATTGTTAGGTTTATAGTAAGACACCCTTATGTTTTTGCCTGTTTAGTAGAATGTCAACCTGATGACGTATACAAGACAGCAGCCGAAACACATGTTCGCCCTTTGATTTCTAAACAAATAAAGCACCTTCAAATACAAAAAAATACATTACAACCTCCTAATAAATTTGACGTACATGCTATGACCGCTTTAAAATGTTTTTATATCATTCGTTATTTCATAATGCATAAAGAAGAAGAAAATGCTCTTGAGAATATTAATTTCTTATTAAATATTCCTGCCGTGAGAGCTTTAGCAAGTCAAAATCCTATTTCTCCTATAGTAGCGAGAGCTTTAGCAAGTCAAAGTCCTTTTTCTCTTATAGTAGCGAGAGCTCATGATCAACCAGACCTCGTAACTTTAGCTTTTAACTATAATAACCGAGATGTTGTTAAAATATTACTTGATATTCCTGAGATTCGTAAATCAGCTCTTCAAGAGACGAATCTTATAAGACTAGAATGGGTCCAGGATATCTTGGACAAGCAAATGCAACAAGAGATGCTGCTATATCCAAAAGTTCGGCATACCTTTTTAATGGGCATATTTAAGCCGAAGGGCTCTTCGCTGGGAACACTAAAAAATGATGAATCTCACTTAATAAAAGAAGTATTGGGTTTTGTAAAACCAACAGGGAAAACAAAACAATAACATCAAGAGCCAGCCAGCTCATCGTTGTTACATGCTTTCCATACGTAAAACAAAATAAGCAGGCTGCTCATAAGGATGAGATGATTTTAATGCTTGAATAACTTTTTTAATACGGGTATCATCACATATCATTTCAACTTTATATTCTTGAACCTTTTCCAGTTTATCTTGCTCCCCCAGGTAAGCATCGCTGCCTTTAAGCGGCATGAATTGCCCTTCACCTAAAACTTGCCAGGCACAATGACTGTAATGTCCAACGTTGCCGGCACCTGCCGCAAACATTGCACTTTTTACTATTTCCAGATGACTTTCTGGTGTATAAAAAATTATTTTAAACATAATGTTGACTCACAATAGTTTTTTTTTAATGATGACAATCGACTAAATAGATTTTAACCTCAAGGAGAGAGTATGCAAAAGCGTTATCAGTTTCTCGTTTCCATCTTGGCATCAGCTTGTATCACATCGGCTTATGCAGCACAAGCAGTAGACTTATCACATCAATCGGCAAGTATCTTGAAGCCCCTATTATCAAACCTTAAATTGTTAAGTCAAGATGTAGATAGGAATCAGACCGTTCATACACGATATCAACAAACGTATGATGGTTATCCTGTGTGGGGCGGTGATCTGATTGTTCATAAACCCCAGGGCATGGCATCCAAGATAAGCATGGATGGAGTTATTTATCAAAACCTTAATCAGGATTTAACACTGCCGCCTGCTTTAGATAGAGAGAATGTGATAAAACATGCTGTCTCAAGCTATCAGACTAAAACAGGATTCAAAAATCCTACTGAACATGAAAAAGCAGAACTCATGGTGTATGTGGATGATGAGAACAAAGCACATTGGGCTTATTTAGTAAGTTTCGAGACAAAACCTGCAAATGCTATGATTGAAAAACCCACATTCATCATGGATGCATTCTCATTTAATATTTATTTACAATGGGACAATATTCAAACCTTAGATGATGTTGCTGGCGGTGGTTTTGGCGGCAATCCTAAAATGGGAAAGTTAGTTTATGATGGCCTCTCCAATCATTTACCTAAGCTTTCCATGCAGCGAGATGCGGCTTCCAAGCTATGTTATCTGAAAAATGCCGATGTCACGGTAAAAGATGTCAGTAAGAGTGATGCTGTATCGCAATTTAATTGCAGCAGTGTTGATAATCAACATGACAATATTTATTGGAGCGCTGAATTAAGTTCAGCAAATGAAGCTTATTCTCCCGACAATGATGCGCTTTATGTGGGGAAAGTGATCAAAGAAATGTATCAAAATTGGTATGGCATTCCCGTGCTTACGGAAAACGGTAAGCCCATGATGTTAAACATGCGTGTGCATGAAAATATTGAAAATGCTTATTGGAATAGCGGCCAGATGACCTTTGGTGATGGCGGTTCCATGTTGTATCCCTTGGTATCATTAGGTGTTGGTGCGCATGAAGTGAGTCATGGTTTTACCGAACAGCATTCTAAATTGTTTTATATGCTGCAATCCGGCGGCATTAATGAATCGTTTTCAGATATGGCTGCCCAAGCTGCTGAATATTACAGTGCAGGTACTAATACTTGGCAAATTGGCCCTGAAATTTTCAAAGGTAACGGCGCGTTACGTTACATGGATGATCCTACCAAAGATTGTAAAGGTAAAAAGCCAGGAGTAGGTTGTTCTATAGGCCATGTTAAAGATTATACGTTTGGTCTGAATGTGCATTATAGCAGCGGTATCTATAATAAAGTGTTTTATCTTATCGCCACCGCAAAAGGTTGGGATACGAGAAAAGCCTTTGACATTATGGTTCAAGCCAATCAACACTATTGGACATCCACTACCAACTTTAAAAATGCTTCATGTGGTGTGGTGAAAGCGACAAGAGATGCTCATTATTCATTGGATGCAGTACGTAGTGCATTTAACGAAGTGGGTATTGATACTTCTCAATGTTAGTCATCCCATCCTCGTCCCGCGATTTACTCGTGGGACGACGGCTAAACATCCATTGTAATTTCTAAAAATATAATGCAATAATTGTTCCGTAATGGAAAAATTCAAAAGGAGATAGTCATGAAAAATCGTCATCTGTTTATAGTAAGTGTTCTCGCGTCAGCTTGTGTAACATCCGCATTTGCAGCAACCCCTATTAACGTTAGACATCAACCTGCTTCATTGTTAAATGCATTCACATCAACCTTAGCTAATCAAACTCAAGTGAATGAAGTAAGCCGCTCCGTCGATTTTAAGAAAACCACGCATGTTCGTTTAAAGCAAACTTATGCTGGTGTGCCAGTATGGGGTGGTGATGTAATGATGCACATACCTAAAGGCGGCAATACTTCTGCCATGGGTATCACAAGTAATAAAAATGCCAGCATGAACGGCATCATCTATCAAGATTTAAATAAAGATTTAGGGCCTATGCCATCGGTTGATTCAGACAATGTAGTCAATCATGTGGTGACCAATTATAAAAAAGAACATAAAGCTTCATCCATTGCAGATAGCCATGCTAGTTTGATGGTGTATGTGGATGCAAAAAATAAAGCACATTGGGCTTATTTAGTTGATTTTGTAGTTAATGCAGATCATGGTTTACCTGCTAAACCCAATTTCATCGTTGATGCGGTAACATTTGATGTTTATCAGCAATGGGACAATATTCAAACCGCAAGTGATGCATTAGGCGGTGGTTTTGGCGGTAATCCAAAAATGGGCAAACAAGTTTATGATGGTTTGTCGGGTAATTTAGCCAAATTAAACATCAATAGAGATGCAGATAAGCAAATTTGTTCACTTAAAAATGCGGATGTAACCGTAAAAGATAGACGCAAGAGAGATGCGGTTTCCAACTATGCATGTGCAAACGCTGATCCAGACCATGACAATATTTGGTGGAGTGCTGATTTTGATACAGCCAATGGTGCTTTCTCACCTGGTAACGATGCGCTTTATGCCGGCCGTGTGATTCAAGATATGTATATGAAATGGTATGGCGTGCCAGCACTGAAGGACAGAGATGGTAATGTCATGATGTTAAATATGCGTGTGCATGAAAACATGGAAAACGCTTATTGGGATGGCAGCCAAATGACCTTTGGTGATGGTGGCCATACGTTTTACCCATTGGTTTCACTGGGTGTGGGTGCACATGAAATCAGTCACGGCTTTACTGAGCAGCATTCAGGCTTGATTTATTATGGTCAATCAGGCGGTTTAAACGAAGCATTCTCTGATATGGCGGCCCAAGCTGCAGAATTTTATAGCACGGGTAACAACAGCTGGCAAATTGGCCCTGAAATTTTCAAAGGTGATGGCGCATTACGTTTCATGGATCAACCAAGCAAAGATTGTTATGGTAAAACACCTGGTAATTGGTGCTCCATTGATAAAACCAGCCAATACCATGACGGGTTAGATGTGCACTATAGCAGCGGCATTTTTAATCGTATCTATTATCTCGTAGGCAGCGCTGATGGTTGGAATGCGAAAAAAGCATTTGATATCATGGTGCAAGCGCAAAATTATTGGACTTCTGGTACTTCGTGGAATGAGGCTGCTTGCGGTGTATTAAAAGCAACTGCTGACTGGGGTTACGACCAAGATACAGTGAAAAAAGCGTTTGATGCTGTTGAAGTTGATTACAGTAAGTGCTAGTGTGCTCCCTTCCAAAACCCCCTGCATAAAGGGGGTTTCCTTCCGCGGGTGTAGTTCAATGGTAGAACGGGAGCTTCCCAAGCTCTTAGCGTGGGTTCGATTCCCATCACCCGCTATATAGCATTTTCCATTTCCCTTCTCCCATAGCGCTTTTTGCTATGGGAGAAGGTGCCCGAAGGG
>CAYVRW010000007.1:0-39887 GCA_964453575.1 uncultured Coxiellaceae bacterium
ATATGCTGTTATTTATAGTTAGATTATAGCATATTTTTGAACTTTATTTTCTCAGGAGCAAGGAATAAGTCAATTAAATCAATGGGTTAAATAGTGGGGCTATTATTTTTTGCCAGTTCCCGTACTTTGTTCAATAAATTGAATAATCGAACCTGCGACATCTTTTCCTGTTGCTTTCTCTATGCCTTCAATGCCTGGAGATGCATTCACTTCAATAATTAAGGGTCCGCGCTCTGATCGAAGCATATCGACACCTGCCACATTAAGACCAATAATATGCGCTGCGCGAATCGCCATGGTGCGTTCTTCCTCAGTAATTTCAACAGAACTTGCATGACCGCCGCGGTGTAAATTGGAGCGAAATTCTTCGGGAGTTTTTGCTTGACGTTTCATGCTCGCGACCACTTTACCACCCACGACAAAACAGCGGATATCAACGCCTGCGGCTTCTTTAATATATTCTTGCACTAGAATATTGACTTTCAATCCTAAAAAAGCTTCGATGACACTGCGTGCTGCTTTTGAGGTTTCAACAAGCACCACGCCTATCCCTTGTGTTCCCTCAAGGAATTTGATCACCAAAGGAGGCCCGCCCACCATCTTAATTAAATCTTTAATTTCATCAATGGAATGCGCAAAACCTGTGACTGGCAACCCTATACCTTTCTTTGATAATAACTGCAATGAACGTAATTTATCGCGCGCGCGGGTAATGGAAACCGAATCATTCACACAAAAAACGTTCATGGTTTCTAATTGACGCACAACAGCCGCACCATAAAAAGTAACCGATGCACCTATACGTGGAATCACCGCATCATAAACACCTAACTCTTCACCTTTATAATGAATGGTGGGGCGTGAGGAAGTAATATTCATATAACAACGCAGCGTATCAATCACATCGGCGTGATGACCACGTTTTTTTGCAGCTTCTACCAATCGCTTAGTAGAATATAAATCATGTCTTCTCGATAAAATCGCAATTTTCATAACTAACCTTTATATCCTCGAACAAACGAACGTGCTGGATTGACGATAAATCTTTTACGAATCGCATTTCTTCCTAATAGCATTCGGAAAAGCATAGTATCACGTTCTGTAAGGGTAATCTCAATTGGGATTTTACGTTTCCCTATGACCAATGGCGTTAGAATGACAAAACGTTCTTCACGATGCCCGCCCGAGTCTGTCACCCAACGTTTATCAATAATATCTGCAACACAAGTGACCATTTCCATGACATTATGCTGCACTGGATGGATGTCAAAACGAATTTTGTCTTTACCATCTTCTTTAAATGCGTGCAAGGCAAATGCGTGCAATGCAGAGGTTCTAGCTCCCGTATCCACTTTAGCTTTAATTTTACGAATACCAAGGTCGGGTAGAGCAACCCACTCTCTCCATCCTATGGTTTTAAGTTGTTTTCGTGGTTTTTTTTTGGTCTTTCCATTATAGATATTCATCCTTTAACATTACCTTATTATCAAAAATGCTGCAATCATATACCAATGTTCACTGTTTTTGTATTTTTTATGTAAATGATAAAATAATGATCTCCATAGCAAGCGAAACCCTTTGCAGAATTTACTATTATTGGTAAATTGATAGTATAGAAGATCATGTAAACACGCCTGTATTAAAGGTAAGCTATAATAAAATGAATGTTGAATTACTCTCACGTTTTTATTCCTTATTTTACTATTGTTTCAATAATGCGCAATATGCATCGTATTGACTAGAAGGACCCTGCCATGAACACCGTTGAACTCACCACTCAGGCTTATCTCACTAATACCCAATACAACGAAATGTACGCCCGCTCCCTGCGTGATCCTAAAAACTTCTGGAGCGAACAGGCAGAAAAATTCATTACATGGTTTAAACGCTGGGATGAAGTGGTCACCGGAGACTTTACCAAATTAAATGTGCAATGGTTCACGCAGGCAAAATTAAATGCTTGCTATAACTGCATCGATAGGCATTTAGAAAAACGCGCAAAGCAAACCGCCATTATTTGGGAAGGCGATGATCCTCACGTCTCAAAAAAAATAACGTATGCCGAACTTTATGAACAAGTTTGCCGTTTTGCCAATGTGATAAAAAAACAAGGCATTAAAAAAGGTGATAGAGTTTGTATTTATTTACCGATGATTCCTGAAGTTGCAGTGGCCATGCTTGCTTGCGCGCGAATTGGCGCTGTGCACACCGTCGTTTTTGCAGGATTTTCCGCCGATGCTTTAAAAACTCGTATTGAAGATGCGAATTGCAAACTCATTATTACCGCTAATGAAGGTAGACGCGGTAATAAAACTATTCCTCTTAAAACAAATGTTGATGAAGCTTTAAAAAATGATAAAAATAAACGTAAAGTCCTGGTCATTCAACATACGTCGACTGAAATAGTCATGGATGCAAAACGCGATACTTGGTTTCATGAAGCTGTCAAAACAGTGAATGCCAGTTGTCCTTGTGAAATGATGGATGCACAAGATTCTTTTTTTATTCTTTATACGTCAGGATCAACAGGCCAACCTAAAGGTATCGTACACACCTTAGGTGGATATCTTGTTTATACCGCGATGACGCATAAATATCTTTTTAACTATCATGATGGTGATATTTATTGGTGCACTGCTGATGTGGGTTGGATTACTGGGCATTCGTATGCTATTTATGGACCGCTGTGCAATGGTGCAACCACTTTATTATTTGAGGGTGTTCCTAATTATCCTACCCCTGCGCGCGTATGGGAAATCATAGACAAATATCAAGTTAATATCTTTTATACTTCTCCTACTGCCATTCGTGCCTTGCGCCATGAAGGTGATGATTGGGTGACAAAAACATCGCGGCAAAGTTTAAATTTATTAGGCTCCGTGGGCGAACCCATTAATCCGGAAGTGTGGGATTGGTATTTTGATGTGGTCGGCGACCAACATTGTTATATTGTAGATACCTGGTGGCAAACTGAAACCGGCGGCATACTCATTAGCCCGATTCCTGGTGTCACTTCTTTAAAAGCAGGCTCTGTGGGGCTGCCGTTTTTCGGAATCCTTCCTGCCATTGTCGATGATAAAGGTAACGAAGTTCCTGATAATGAAATGGGAAAATTGATTATCAAACAACCCTGGCCTGGCATGATGCACACCATCCATGGCGATCGAGAACGGTTTGAAAAATCGTATTTCAAAGAATTTCCTGGCAATTACCTCACGGGAGATGATGCTAAGCGTGATGAAGACGGTTATTTTTGGATTTCAGGCCGAAACGATGATGTGATTAAAGTATCAGGCCATCGCATAGGCACAGGCGAAGTTGAGAGCGCTTTTCTCACTCATCCTGCCGTTTCTGAAGTGGGCGTTGTTGCTATTCCAGATGAAATCAAAGGCGAAAGTATTTATGCTTTTGTCACACTTAAAGCAAACACTAAACCGAGTGATACCTTAAAAAAAGAACTTGTTGCTAAAGTGCGGCAAGCCATAGGTCCTATTGCAACACCTAAGTATATTCAATTTACTGAGGGACTTCCTAAAACCCGTTCTGGAAAAATCATGCGGCGGTTATTAAAGAAAATTGCGAATAATGATGTGAAAGATTTAGGGGATACATCTACGCTGGCAAATCCAGAAGCGATTGATGCGATTGTTGCTGGAAAGAAAAAAATCAACGCTGACAAAAAATGAGCAGACTTACGACCAATTATTCAAATAAATGAGTATACTTATGACCATAACATTATTTAACATCATGAATAGACTAATATATTTTGATTTATATCAATGGATAGCTTTCTTTTATGAAACTTCTGTCCACGATATATTAAGATAATAGTCCAACCAATGCATCTGCCGCTTTTCATTATCATAAAAAAACTCAATGGAAGCTTCCCATCTTGGATTTTTTGCTAAATGATTGATATCTAACACTGCTGCATTATCTCGTTTTTCTGGGTCTCGACAAGAAGGGTAAATAATAAAAGTTGCATGGGGATTTGCCATCATGAATTGATGAGATGCTGTGTAATCATGTTTATCCATGATTTGAGTATAATGCGGGTAGTTTTTTATGTGTGTAAAAGCTTCCGCATTAGCATCAACAAAAAATAGAGTTCGAGAACCCGTTTCAGTTTTTGTTTTTAAATGCCTACGCTCCTTCATCAAATGAAATGCACTTTCATAAAGAGCCGTTTCCTCAAATACTGAACCGTAAAAAACATTTTTCCCATAAGGAGGTCGAAATCGAGCTTGTTGATGAGGTGGAGCATAGCTAAATGATCTCGCTATAAGAGGATGCCACATAAGATATGTCGTCTTTTCAAAGAGGGATTCCAATTGAAGCGCATGCTCTTCATGCTGCGTTGCTCGATAGCTGTATAACTTTGATGGTGTAATAATACGAACAAGTTCTATCAAGCACCTTTTCCTCTGACATAATCTAAGTATTGACGAATAAAAATTAAGCCATCAATGGATTCACTCATAAGTTTTTCTGGAATAACATGCATCTCTGGATGCATGGTAGATAACCACATGCGTTGATGCGAAGGATTATCAAACATAGCCTCTAAACTTCGATGAATAGCCAATAAGTGAATGATAGCTTGAATATCAGGGTGTAATACAGCATTGCTAATGGGAACCATCCCATTTTTTAACCAAGTATTCAGCGTATTCGCGGGTAAATGCAACATAGCAGCGATTTTAGTGCCTGACCAATCCAGTCGATTTTTTAAATAATTAAGAGCTTCCACAATCGCTCTGCCTGCTAAGGTTGGATCAAATTTAACAGATACAGGATTTAAAAGGGGTGATTGACCCCTTAAAGATCTTGGTTCTTTCATTTTAGGAACTGATGAAGGCATCTTAGTTTCTCCTTTACATCAGTATAACCCAAATTGACTAAAAATCATAATAATTACTATATATTAATAATTTATATTATAATTTCAATAGGTTAGTGATGATCAATTTTGATTGTCTTTCCATTTTGAGCTTCATTAGATGGTGCTTTTTTATCTTTAGCAGTCCTAAATAACCGATTTAAGGATGCCATTAAACTATTCGGCTTAGCAGGCTTATTTTTCTCTGGCGCTGTCACTAAAATAGGTTCAACTTTTGGTTTATCTAGTACTTCAGCTTTTTTTGCATCTTGACAATCAATCGTTGCGCCATATTGCAATAATTTATCGATAATAAGTTGGGCCGCTTTTTCTAAGGGACCAAAATTCTCATCCTTCAAATATGCTAACGGAGTGCATCCATCTTTATTTCCTATTTTAGGATCAGCACTCTGACTTAATAGAAAGTCAATCATAGCTAATTTTGTTTGAAAGCTTTTTTCTGCCTGTTCTATAAAGTATTGATGCGTATTTTCTAAACTAGACCCATGATATCCGCTGCGAACCAAGTCTCTCATTGTATGTTGAATGTCACTATAAGATGGCAACGAACAAACAACGCTATTTAACAAAGTATTACCTTCTTTACTTTTTGCATTAAAATCTGCGCCATGTTCTTTTAACAATCTTAATATTGCTATATCCTCTTTTTTACTTACCGCACTAAACATCATATCCACATACCATGGATCTTTATGCAGTTCTTTTTTATTTGTCAGCGGAAGCAACTTTTCCACTACTTTAACATTGCCGGTATGTACTGCTAACTCCAGTGGAGATCTGTCTTTGTATTTGTTGGGATCTGCCTTATGGTTTAATAATAATGTGACTAATTCATTAACCTCCTCGTTATACTGATCTAACAAAGCAGAAGTTACAAAGCCTATATCAAACGTTGGCTTAAGAGCAGCATATAAAGGAGTTTCACCTTTTTTATTTTCTAAATTGACGTTAGCACCTTTTTGAAGAAGCTTTGTTGCACGAGCAATTCCTGCTTTATGTAAAAAGGTATTTCCTTTATCATCCTGTAGATTGACATCTTGATAGTCTTGAAGAAACTCCACAACTTTTTCTTGTTTTTTTTCCTTTGCAACTTCAACGGCGGATGCAATCGCCTTAATTGCTGCGTCTTTAGGATATGCCGCAAGGATAATTTCAAAAATTTCTTTGTGGCCATGTTCGGCAGCTAAACTAAGTAATGATGCATTTTCATTTGAAGTTGGATCGATTCCAGCTCGAATTCTTGTTTTGACCGCATCTACATCACCTATTTCTGCAGCACAGGTTAAAGGAACCAAATTAACAACACCACTGTCACTGCTTAAAACACCTCTTTTTGCCTGCATTTCATGTAAACGCTTCTCGAGTGCATTTCTTCTAGTATCATCATCGACAAGTGCTGTTAAATCAAACGGTGTTATGATGGCATAAGTCGTATCGGATTCTGTGTATTGTTTTAAAAGTTCACGTGTGACGGGTTTACCTGCAATCGAGACACCGATAAAACTTATACCATCAAGTTTTAAATTTTTTCTTCTTAAAAATGATAAACCGCCATATTCAACAGAACGACCTGTATAATAAGCTTCGTATTTGGCATCAAAATCACAACCCATGGCATAATCCATACATCTTTTTACAATGCGCCTGTAGGTTTTGACATCCTCAATTTGTTCGCAGGCATCATCTAAAGTCTTTGGTATATTAGCACCATGTCTAATTAATGATTCAACAATACGAGCATTTCCATCCTTCGCTGCTTTAGCAAGAAGGGTTATATAATTATCTGGATGATAATTTTTCTCTTTCATATTAAAATTGGAGAGATTAGGATTTGCACCGAAATCTAATACACAATCAACTATGTCCGCACACCCCTCTCTAACCGCTAATTGCAGTGCACTGTTATAATCAAATGTCTCATGGTTATATTCAAAATTCTTTTTATATTGTAAGATCAGTTGTCTAAGTTCTGCTGCTTTATTTTCTTTTATTAAATTTATTGTATAATTATCCAGCATAATATCCTCGTTTTTTTTATAAAATGAAAAGGCGATTATAGACTAATTACCAACTTTGACTAGAATTAAAAATACATTTTTACTTGAATAGATTTAATATTTAACTATTATTACATCCGTTTGGCTAAAATCATTTCCTTTAAAAAGCAGGGGTTCGCCTGAAATTTTAGCCAAAGCATATGCAAAGCAATCGCCAAAATTTAATCCTGCAGGATGATTACTTTTACCATAATGACGCCACGCCCCTCGAGCAATTTCTGCTTGCTCACTATCAAAAGGAACAATATCAATTTTGGCTCGATGTAAGAGTAAATCCAATTCACGACCGCCAGCTTCGCCTTTGCGTGCTTCTATGACAATCATTAATTCTAATGCTGTACCTGCGGAGATTAATCGTTTGGTATCCTTGCTTATCAATTCTGCAATAATACCTGCTTCCGCTTCTCCCAACAAAATTGCAAGGATTGCTGATGTGTCTATTACCATTAATAACTTCCTTAGTTAGGTAAACCTTTAGAATCATAACCAAGAATATCTTCTGGAGAACGTGTATCTTTATCAGGAAGATTCGCACAGCGCTGCCCTATTTCGAGCAAATTTTCTTTCATTTCAACTGGCATTCGTCGACCCTGCTCTCTTAGCAACTTTTCTCGTAAAGCTTCAATAACAACCTCAGTAATAGTCTCTCCCAATTGATTTGCCAGAATGCGTGCCAATCTATCAGCTTCAGGATGCTTAATATTTAACATAGGAAAACCCTCTTTTGTATTCCTTCTTCCTAATTATGTACTTTCTTTACCAAAATGTCAAGTACTTGCCAATTCGTTATTTTGCCTTCTTAATAGTTAGTTAAGCTAATTGTGTAAAAATAGCGAGCATCTTTATATAGAGGACAAGTATATGTATATGTTTCGCCCTAAAAAAAATGAATCAAGCAGCAGAGAATTAGATCTGGAGTTAAAAGATCATGCTAGAACTCATTTTAAAGAATACGTTAATGACCCAATATCTATATTGATTCAGGAAGCAAGAATGCATTTGCTTACCGGTTTAAGTCGACGTTATCATATAAAACATGAAGATGGTGAAAAAAGCAGATATATTTATTCTAGTGATCGAATAACTCTCATATCGGATATAGCTGGAAATTTCAATAATGATGATCAATTTATAAGTCTTTGGCATTTAGTAACTTATGATAACAAAATCAATACTAAAACCCTTGCCAACATTATTTTTGCATTATCTACTGCTGCGCAGAAACGACAAGATCACCCTCCTTTAAAAAAAGAACTTATGACAAAAGTTCAGCATGCAATCATATTAATTTTAGAAGCCATGCAAAAAGGTAGCCACTTCCCCACGCCTGTGATGGATGGAGCACAAATTTTTGTTGCTGTCGCTAAAATTATTGATAAAGAAAACTTGCCTCACTTGCTTATACGATATCCAGAGCTTGTAAAAGATATTCATGAACGAAGCATTGTTAAAGCGTTTCTCCAAAAAGAATCACCACAACTTTTGGAAGCAGTTGAGATCATTTATCCAAAATTATTTCCTGCTTCATCTTCTAAAAGTAGATTGATGCCTTTTTAGGCGTAGAAACAAAAACGAAATTAGAGATTACAGGTTGATTATCAATTTTGGCTACAGATACTCAAATGCATTTCCACTTGTAATAATAACAGCCTCATTTGCCTGTGGAAATGCTTGATAAAAATTTGCCAACGCTTTTTCATGGCGTTGATCAAGCCCTTCCCAGGTCACTTGATAAGGTGTAACACTTTGGCCTTGAACACCGATAAAATCAACTTCACCCTGATGAGGTTCTTGCCAATAAAACACTTGCTCGTGGGATTGTTTTAATTGCAAAAACACCATTAATTCGAGACTTTTGCCAAAATCACGACCGCTCGTATTTGTAATGGCATAACGAAGACCAGAGTCAATGGGATAATATTTTTTTTGTTTCATTAAACGCTTTTTTTCAGAAAATGAAAAAAATGGGCAAGAAAATAATAAGTAAGCTTGCTCACAAGCTTCCAAATAAGTTTGTACAGTATCGACCGACAAATCAGTCACAGCAGCGATTTTACGATAACTAAGCTCCGAACCGCAACTTTCAAACGTCATCTTTATAACTTGCTTAATGGCATCAGGCGTCCGAGCATGCACACGCTTAAGAACGTCCCGCAAAATAATATCGTTAAAATATTCTTGCAATAATTGATAAGGATGCTCATACGTTAATGGCCGAGGGAAACCGCCTGAAATCAAATAATCTTTTAAATTACGGTCAGAAAAATACGTTTTATATTCCGCAAATGAAAAAGGAAATAATTCTACCGTAACATGACGCCCTGTTAATGCCGTTGCAAATTCCCCGCTTAATAAACATGAATTAGAGCCTGTCAAAATAAAATAATTATTTTTCGGGCGTTCTAATTGCGTATGTAACCATTTTTCCCATTCTTTTACATTTTGAATTTCATCAAAGAAAAAGTAACAAGGTAATTCGGCGGATATGTTCTCTCTAAATAAAGATACGATCCGAGTCAATAAAGTGTAATTCAAATCATCAAGCAATCTTGGATCTTCAAAATTACAATAGCAACATTGCGCCAAGGGTAGATTATAGTGCTTCGGCAATTGACTCAATAATGTTGATTTACCACCGCGACGAACGCCTTGGATGATTAAGGCTAAATCGGCATGAAGCTGCTTAGGCAGAGATACTTGCCTGGCCAAACCCGAAGAAGGCTCTTTGTCCCAAAAACTCCATTCATTCAAAATGGTCATTACTGATTGATCTGAAAGCATATCTTTATCCGTCTAGTTAAATAGACATTCTTGTCAAGTATAGTCGACAACTACGTGGTTGTCAAGTTAACTCGACACCCACAAGACATATATGATTTTATTCAAAATTTTGTTATTTTAACGTCACAATAATCATAGGAACCCTTAATATGTCCAAACAAAAGCCTGTTTATCACTGGGATGATCCTTTTTTCTTCGACGAGCAACTCACTGAAGATGAACGTATGATCAAAGATGCGGCCAGAGATTTTGCCCAATCCAAATTAGTGCCTATTATCATTAATGCCTTTCATAATAATCAATTTGACAGAAGCGTCATGAAAGAGATGGGGCAAGCAGGTTTATTGGGTGCCACCATTCATGGTTACGGTTGTGCTGGTATTAATTATGTTTCATATGGCTTAGTCGCAAGAGAAATTGAACGGGTTGATTCAGGTTATCGTTCTGCATTAAGTGTGCAATCAAGTTTGGTCATGTATCCTATTTTTACTTACGGTTCCGAAGCACAGCGTGAAAAATATTTGCATAAACTTGCAACGGGTGAGTGGATAGGATGTTTTGGTTTAACTGAACCTAATCATGGCTCGAACCCCGGAGACATGGAAACGCGCGCTAAATCCGTGGATGGCGGGTTTTTACTGAAAGGCAGCAAAATGTGGATTACCAATTCGCCTATTGCTGATGTCTTTATTGTTTGGGCGAAAAATGATGCGAAACGCATACGTGGTTATATTTTAGAAAAAGGCATGAAGGGACTCTCTGCGCCTACCATGCACGGTAAATTAAGCATGTGCGCATCGTTGACCGGTGAAATTGTGATGGATGATGTGTTTGTGCCTGCTGAAAATGAATTACCGAATGCTGATGGTCTATCGGGTCCTTTGGGCTGTTTGGACAATGCGCGTTACGGTATTGCTTGGGGTGTACTAGGTGCTGCAGAATTTTGTTGGCATGCAGCACGGCAATATACCATGGACAGAAAACAATTTGGCAAACCGTTGGCTCAAAATCAACTTATACAAATGAAACTTGCCAATATGCAAACGCAAATTGCCTTGGCGCTACAAGGATGTTTGCGCGTAGGACGACTGAAAGATGAAGGCCGCGCTGCCACCCCCATGATTTCTCTGATCAAGCGAAATTCCACGTTAATTGCGCTGGATATCGCACGCGAAGCCCGCGATATGCATGGCGGCAATGGCATTATGGAAGAGTTTCAAGTCATGCGGCATATGGTTAACCTTGAAACGGTTAAAACTTATGAAGGCACTGCAGACATCCATGCCTTAATTTTAGGCCATGCGCAAACGGGGTTGCAGGCATTTAAATAAGAACGCGCTTGACACTTTAAACTGCGACATGCTAAGTTTTAAACAATATTAACTTGGTAACACAACAAATGGCTAACTGTCTGCAAATAAATGCGTCGATACAGAAATTAACTTTCTGCAGTTCTGCTTTGTCTTTTTTATTACTCCTTAGTCGCCTGTCTTAGTGAATTTTACACTAGGGCAGGCCGTCAAAAAAATGTAACTCATTCTTTTATTTATTGTTTCGGAGTTTAATATGAAGTTTCAACGCACCATAAGCCCAATCGGTTTATTGCTGGTGGGCATAGGCAGCATCATAGGATCAGGCTGGTTATTTGGTCCATTATACGCAGCGCAGATTGCAGGACCTGCTGCGGTACTTTCTTGGGTGATCGGCGGTTTACTGATGATAGTCATTGCACTTACCTTTGCGGAATTAGGCAGTGCCTTTCCTGTTGCGGGCGGCATGATACAGTTTGCCCAATACAGTCATGGGCCGTTGGTAAGCTTTATGATTGGTTGGATGGTCTGGATTTCAAGTGTTGCTGTAGCCCCTGTGGAAACCTTAGGCATTGTCCAATACCTCGCTAACTACATTCCTGGGCTTATTAAAACAGTGCAACAAACTCATGTTCTCACCAGCACAGGCATGATTGCTGCAGCAATTATTATGTTTTTTATGTGTTTCTTAAACTTTTATGGAGCACAATTTTTTAGTCGCTCAAACAGCATTATCACGGCCATTAAATTAATCGTGCCATTACTTACCATTGGCATTTTAATGAGTTTAAGTTTTAATGGTAACAATTTTCATGATTCAAGCAACGGTGGCTTTGCCCCGTTTGGTTGGCATGGCATTGTTGCGGCACTGCCTTTGGGCGGAGTGATTTATTCATTCATTGGTTCAAATACTGTGCTTCAATTAGCCGGTGAAACGAAAAATCCGCAACGCAGTATTCCACTCGCATTGATAGGTTCCATGGTTTTTTGCATTATTTTATACGCTTTATTACAAATTGCTTTTGTAGGCGCTGTTAGTCCAACTGCATTTGCAGAAGGCTGGAATAAATTACACTATGCTGGTGATACTGGGCCATTTACGGGGCTTATTGCAGCATTAGGTTTAAGCTGGTTTATTATCGTTATTTATGCAGGCGCTATGATTTCACCTTTTGGAACAGGTTTTATTTTCACTGCATCCACTGCACGCATAGGTTATGGTTTAAGCCAAATTGGTTTCATGCCCAAAGCCTTGGAAAAACTTACATCACATGGCATACCATTACGAGCCATCATGCTTAATTATGTCGTGGGTCTAGTATTGTTTTTACCTTTTCCTGTCTGGCAAAAATTAGTGGGCTTTATTGTTTCTTGCTTTATTTTATCGTATATCATAGGCCCTATTGCGCTGGTAGGTTTACGTAAAACACAGCCTAAAACACATAGACCTTTCTTATTGCCTTATGCCACTTTTATTTCGCTTCTGGCTTTTTATATTTGTAATTTACTTATCTTTTGGACGGGCTGGAATACCGTATCCAAAATGATGATTGCGCTAAGCATTGGTATTATCTTTTTTGCTATTCACTGCATACGTGAAAAAAATGATCTTTGGCGCAATGAATGGCGCTCGGCGTGGTGGTTACTGCCATATTTTGGCATACTGTCCTTGATTTCCTATTTAGGTACTTTTGGCGGTGGAACAGGAGTGATTAGTTTTGGCGTGGATTTCTTTGTGGTGGGGTTATTGACGGCGGTGATATTTTATTTTGTTTTAAAAAGTCGTAAATCATGAAAAACATCATTAAAACAGACATACTCATCGTAGGCGGCGGAATTGCTGGCCTTTGGCTGCTTAATTTATTAAGACAAAAAGGGTTTTCTGTCGTTTTACTCGAATCCGATGCGCTTGGTTCCGGGCAAACAGGAAAATCTCAAGGCATTATTCATGGCGGGATGAAATATGCATTACAAGGCCTATTAACGCCTGCGGCAAAAGCGATTGCTCACATGCCTACCGTGTGGAAACAATGCCTGCAAGGGCAAGGTGAAATTAATTTATCGCAAGTACCGGTGCTATCAGCAAAACAATACCTTTGGTCAACTGCATCGTTAGGTTCAAAACTTGCAGGTCTTGTTGCTGGGATAACTTTACAAAGTGATGCACAGCGTTTAAAAAAAGCGGATTTTCCAGAAGTTTTTAAACATCCTGACTTTAATGGTCAAGTGACCGCGCTTGATGAAATGGTGATTGATGTTCATGCGTTATTGTGTGAATTAGCGAAACCGCATTTTTCATCTATGTTCAAATTGGAATATCCCAATGCTATTCAAATAGATGCGCAAAAAACCATTTTTACCGCGGGCAGTGGCAATGCATTATTAACAGAGCAAGTAAAAATGCAAAAAAGGCCGTTACATATGGTCATTGTAAAACATGATTATGATTTACCTGTGTATGCGCATTGCCTTGGTGCAAGCAGCGTACCGCGCATGACGATTACCACTCATAAAGCGCATGATGGGAAAGCCATTTGGTATTTAGGGGGCCAAATTGCCGAAGATGGTGTGAAATTAAATTCGAAAGAACAAATTCAGAAGGCTAAAACTGAATTACAAGATCTATTTCCATGGATAGACTTTTCTAAAGCAGCCTTTGCCAGCTTTTTTGTAGACAGAGCAGAGCCCTTCCAAGAAAAAGGCGGTAAACCAGATACTTGTTTTATGAAAGTCATTGAAAATAACATTATCGCCTGGCCAACAAAATTGGTACTAGCGCCGCAACTTGCACATGACATCATGGATTATTTGGCCGAAGCAAATATTACTCCAAAAAATGATGATTTGAGTGCTTTAAATAATTATCCCAAACCTGCTATTGCCACACCTATCTGGGATCAATTATTATTTTAATCTGTTCAGGAGAATAGAATGGACTTTAAATCAGTGTGGACGATTCTATCTTACGTCATTGTATTTACAGTGGCTTATTCCTTATTAGGCTTTTATTTAGCTATTCGTCCTATCCGAATAACAAGCTCTATAACGCCTGCAGCTCTCAATGTACCTTATGAAAATGTTTCATTCAATACTAGCGATGGCATATTAATTAAAGGTTGGTTTATTCCATCTGCAAAACCTTATGCCAAAACAATTATTCTGTTACATGGTTACCCTGCAGATAAAGGCGATATTTTGCCTTCTCGATTGTTTCTGCATCACGATTACAATTTATTATTTATAGATTTTCGCTATTTTGGCGAAAGCGGCGGCCATTATTCTACGGTAGGAAAAGACGAAGTTCTTGATTTACTAGCTGCCATTCAATACTTAAAAACTCGAGACATTAACGAAGTCGGTGTTTGGGGATTTTCCCTGGGGGGATCGGTTGCACTTATGGCAGCAGCAAAAGCACCGGAAATTAAAGCGGTTGTTTCTGAATCAGCTTACGCCAATTTAAATGATATGTTACGTGAATATTATAAAATTCCGCTATTACGTTATCCATTAGCTATGCTCACACGAGCGTGGGCATGGTTGTTTCTACGGCAAGATATAAAAAGCATGTCGCCTGCGGAACAAGTAAAAAATTTACATATTCCTATTTTAATTATTCATTCGGAAGATGATAACGTTATTTCATTTCGTCACGCCCAATCACTCAAACAAGCCCTGGCACATAATAAAAACGCGCAATTTATATTTAATAAAAATTTACCGCATGGTTATCCGTTTGATAATTATGAAAATACCATAAAATCTTTTTTTGACAACGGCATAACAGAGGATAAACGATAATGACAACCAATGCTGCTTTAATTTTAGTTGATCTACAAAATGATTTTTGTGCGGGTGGCAGCTTGGCGGTGCCGCATGGCGATGAAGTCATTCCTATCGCAAATAATCTTATGAATGCTTTTGATTTGGTAGTTGCAACAAAAGATTGGCATCCTGCTAATCACATGAGTTTTGCGTCCAATCATAAAGGAAAAAAAGTAGGTGATGTGATAAACATTCATAACATAAAACAAGTTCTATGGCCCGATCACTGCATTCAAAACACCAAAGGTGCAGCATTTCACCCCCAGCTTGATACACAAAAAATCCAAGAAATATTTTATAAAGGAACCGATACATTCGTGGATAGTTACAGTGCTTTTTACGACAATGAACACTTACGCTCGACTGGATTAGGCGACTATTTAAAAAAGAAAGGTGTAACGGATATTTATATCATGGGTTTAGCAACGGATTATTGCGTAAAATATTCTTGTATGGATGCGGTTTCACTTCAGTTTAAAGTACATGTCATATCAAATGCTTGTCGTGGGATCGATCTAACTCCTGGTGATTGCTCTCGTGCTATTCAAGAAATGCGTGAAGCGGGGGTTAACGTAGTCGATATGGAAGCAGCTTTTGGGATTTGCCATCCTAAAACTTCTGTAAGTCTTAAAGATATGGAAAATGCTATTCGTAAAAGAAAATTGTGACGTTGTTACTTTTGATAAAAAATTTGCACGATTGCCTAATGTGAAACATCTCAATTAACAATGTGAAACGGCCTTCACAAGATGACTGAAGAAATAACAGCACCCATTGACCTGATAAATATCGTGTTAGGATATGATGGTTTTAATCCTATAAAAGGCCATGGAGCGGCGCCGCTAGTATCCACCTTATTTAATTCGATCAAAACTCAAAAATTGGCGCATTTAAAGGAGTTGTTAACAGCTATTGTAAACGGCCAGCCTGATACAGTAAAAGCCATGCTAGAAAAAGATCCTTCGTTATTGTTAGAAAAATTAGATGAAAATGATTATGTGACCGCGCTTTCAGGGCAGCGATGCAATAATGTCACGGCTTATCGAACAGCACTCGCCGTGGAAGATACGGAAATGGCTGCCATGATCAAGAAAAAATTGATTGATATCGCAGGAAAAAAGGCAGCTCATACCCAATTCCATCAGCAGTTTCCCGATAAATGGATAGATAAGGAAAAAGAAAAATGGACACCCGTTGTAAAAATGTTAGATACCTTAACTGATGTCATTAGACACGCAAATCTTGCTGATATTACATCGTCTGATAATCCGGAATATAAGCTGACAGTAAGAGAAGGATCAGAGGTGGCCAAAGCTCTTGCTCAGCTTAGATCACTATTGGATGCGCGACTGTTGGAAATAGTGACCACAGGGCGGCATTTTAATCCTAAACTGCTTTTGAAAGCATTTCAAATGTATAATGATCTTTATATGGATGCTTTTGGCTATGGCGTGAGCGATCCTCGTTCGATATTATTTTGGCAGCAAGTCATTGGAGCGATTCAACGAGCATTTCCAGTCAATTATGTACAAGCATTTTGTCATTATAATCTTTACGAAACGATAGAAAATTTACAAAATAACCATCCACAGAACCGTTCACTTATCATGGGATTGTATGTGAATGATGCGCCGCGAAGATTTTTCAATTTCTATCCTCTTGTGGTTTCTCGCCTTGGTTTTGATTATGCAATTTATGATGCAGGGCGAGCTTGCGGCGCCACAGCAGGATGCCAAGGGCACGGTTTTCAAAGATTATATCAATTGAAAACATCGCTCATGCAGGCATTATATAAGGAACCTCACCTACCCATATCATGCAATATTTCCTGATAGCTATCCCAACGATCAGAACTAATTTTTTCCTCTTCTACGGCAGCAAGCAAAGCACACCCTGGCTCATTATTATGTTGGCAGCTTCTAAATTTGCACTCACCTGCATAAGCATTAATCTCGACGAAACCCTTGATAATTTCGTCCGGTGTAAGATGCCAAAGCGTAAACTCTCGCACACCGGGGGAATCAATTAAATCACCGCCTTCTGGTAAATGATATAAACGTGTCGTTGTGGTGGTATGCTTCCCTGAATGACCGACTTCTCCTATTTTAATATCTTTAACATCCGTCAACGAGGCAATGATAGATGACTTTCCCACCCCCGAAACACCGACTAACATCGATGTTTTATCTATTAATTCACTGCTCACCTGCTGCAAACCATCTTCCATAAACACACTGGAATAAAGTACGGTGTAGCCTATCTCTTCATAAAGCGATAAGTAGTCTTTCATTTCAGCTAACAGTTCATCATTTAACAAATCTACTTTATTAAACAAAATAATCGGCTTAATGTTTAAAAGCTCTGCCGCAACAATGTATCTATCGATTAAACGTTCTGAAAAAAGCGGATACGGAGCCGTAACTATCACCATGGTATCGATATTCGCAGCAATGAGTTTCTGTTTATTATTTTTTTCAGGACGCGCGAGTAATGACTTTCTAGGCAAAACACTTGCCACAATGCCTGTATTATTTTTTTCTAATCGCCATAAAACCTTATCACCTGTGATACAAGGTTCCGCATTACGGCGCAGATGAGCATGATAAACCTGTCCATCTTGGTCTTCGACATCGGCAGTTGCTCCAAAATGTGCCACAATCACACCTTCACGCTCAGTGCCGTCTAACTTTTCATGCACATAGGTTTGCTGTTTAGTGCGATTTTCTTTGATTTTTTGAAAATTTTTTTTCTTTTGCATAGGAATACGATGTATTATTGCCTCATTCTATTGAGATTAAACCATGAAAATTTACCTTGTTGGCGGTGCAGTCCGGGATCAACTGCTAGGCATACCTGTCAAAGAAAAAGACTGGGTTGTCGTTGGTGCCACCCAGCATGATATGCTGCAAAAAGGTTTTCGCCAAGTAGGAAAAGACTTTCCTGTATTCCTACACCCAAAAACTCACGAAGAATACGCTCTTGCTCGAAAAGAGCGCAAAATTGGCAAGGGTTATACCGGTTTTGAGTTTGATTCCTCACCCGATGTGACCCTTGAAGAAGATTTACTGCGTAGAGACATCACCATTAATGCCATGGCCATGGCCGATGATGGCACTATTATCGACCCGTATCATGGCCAGGCTGATCTCAAAAAACATTTATTACGGCATGTGTCACCCGCATTTGCTGAAGATCCTGTAAGAATTTTGCGCATTGGTCGGTTTGCGGCCCGTTTTAATTTTCCTATAGCGCCTGAAACCTTAGAACTAATGCGCCATATGGTTGAAATCGGGGAAGTCGATGCCTTAGTGTCTGAACGCGTTTGGAAGGAATTAGAACGTGCGCTTGTCGAAAAATATCCCGATCAATTCTTCCATGCACTCAATGCATGTGGAGCTATGGCAATCTTGTTCCCTGCCATTGAATGGAATGGGCCTGGCGTGAATGCACTTTCCCTAACTCCTGCGCGAGCCCACTTACGCTTCGCTACCTTAGTGCACAATCTTGACAAAAAAGCTATTGTTGTATTATGTGAACGCTATAAAATTCCTAATGAGGCGCGTGATCTTGCACTTCTCGTGAGCCAATACTTACCTGATTATATAAAAGCCCGCACCTTGAGCGCATCCGAACTAGTTAACTTATTCCAAAGTTTAGATGCCTTTAGACGCGAAGCACGTTTTAAAGATTTTTTGACGGTTTGCAGCCTATGCAGCAACCTGACCTCCGATTGGCTAAACAAAGCTTATGGCATTGCCAAAAATACCGATACCAGTCATGCGGTTAAACATTTTCAAGGAAAAGCCATCGCAGATGAAATTCAAAAAATGCGTTGCGATGCCATTAAAATATGGCTTAACTTGACTTCTTAGAATACCTCTATTACTGTGGTTCATCTTTTATTACTTCTGGAGAATCATTATGAAAAATCGTACTTTAATAGGAATAGCGATCGCAAGTTTAATCGGATTTAGTGCAACAGCTAGCGCTGCAGATGCCGCACAGAAAAAAGAAATGCAAACCATTGTTCATGACTACATCATGCAAAATCCTGAAGTGATCGTGCAATCGTTACAAGGCTTCCAGCAAAAACAAATGGAACAAACTCAAAAATCTTTCACAAAAATTCAACAATTGGCGCCTAAATTTTCTGACCGCCTTTTCCATCAAACCACTGATCCAGTCGTTGGTAATCCTAAAGGCACCGTAACCTTAGTTGAATTCTCAGATTATCAATGCGGTCATTGCATCAACATGAGCCCTGTGATAGATACTTTAATCAAAAAGAACCCCAACCTGCGTGTTGTATTAAAAGAATTCCCTATTCGCGGCCCTGTCTCTGAAACCGCTGCGAAGGCTGCTATTGCTGCTCAAAAACAAGGCAAATACTATGATTTCCGTATTGCCTTAATGAACAACAAAAACGGCCAACTTTCCGAAGACAGTATTTATACTATTGCCAAATCCGTAGGACTTGATGTCAACAAACTCAAAACTGATATGAAATCCGCCGATGTTGAACAACAAATTAAGAGCAATTATAAATTAGCGCAAGACTTACAATTGATGTTCACCCCCGTATTCTTTATTGCTAAATCGAATGTGAATAGCAAATCCAGTCCAGATGCTATTGTATTTATTCCAGGCGGCGTAGAGATCGATCAATTGAACCAGGCTATTGCTAAATTAAGTTCCTAAACCTCCTAACCATTCCCTCCAAATTGGAGGGAATGGACATAACAAATATGCAGACAGATTAGGTTGGTAGTAAGGAAACTTCTATGATCAAAACAGGACTATATTCTTTTTATCTTTTTTTATTTTTACTGATAAGCTCATGCGCCACTACTCCTCCTCTAAAAAAAATTTTAGAAACCAAAAATAAAAACATTGAATACAATGCTGTATTAACTGACCCTACTATTAAAAAAGATTTTCGTACGTTAAGAACGGTTGCTGTCTATGGCACACTTAATGACAAACATTTTGATGAACCCACTTTAAAAAAACTTGATGAAGCATCGGCGGTATTAATTGATAGGTTGCAAAACCATTATCATCTGGATGCTAAAAAATATAAAATTCATACTTTTATTGGCTTAAATAAAGCAGATTCTTGTTATCAATATTATGATTCGGCTAATACTAATTTGATAGGTAAAACCTGTCAGGATAATGCAAGTCAATTTGGCTCGTGTAAATTATGTGAAAATTATGTAAGTACAGTGCGATCACGCAGCATGCGAGTTATTCATGCGCCATCGCGTAATAATACGGATACGATGGCTTTAATTGATACTTTTAAGTTGCGGAATGGGGATTTTGTTTATTTGGGGTTAGAGTTGTCGCCTGAGGGGTGACAAAATGTTGTTAAACTAAATATAACTGCTCTTCTGTTAACACACCATCCATAGCTATGTCCCACGTATCGGTTGGGACATACTCTAATTTTTGCACCTCATACGCTAATCCAAGCAAAAAAGGTTTCTTTATTTGTTGATCCTGCAAAAACTGAAATGTTCTATCATAATAACCTTTGCCCATGCCTAAACGATGTCCTGTTAAATCAAACCCCACTAAAGGCATTAAGACTAAATCCAACTCTTTTTCTGGAAAATGTAACAATGTATCAGGTTCCGGAATATGATATCGATTAACCTTTAACTTAGTGTTAGGTTCATAAGCAGCAAAGATCAAAGTATGTTTTTCTACGGTAGAAAGAACGGGTAAATAACAGTTTTTTTTGGCTTGCCAAATAACTTTGATAATGGGCATGCAATCAAATTCGTTATCTTGTGCCAAATAACACGCGATATGTTGGCTATGCTTAAATAAATCGGTTGCGATCAGCTGATTTGCTGCGAGCGTTGCTGCAGCAAATCGTTGTTCCTGTGAAATGTTTTTTCGTAGATTAAGATTATGTTTACGAATATCCAATTTATTTTGCAGATCAAAACTCCAGGTGAGCCGAGTCAGCTATAGCTTCTTCTACTTTATTTTGTAATGCAAAGATACGTTCATTAATGAGTTGTAAATCTTGATTTTTACTTTGCTGCAAGCTTAACAACTGATGAACGATATTAAGCGCTGTGATCACAGCCATTCTATCTACACTTAATACGCCGGTATCACGCATGTTCCGCATTTGTTCTTGTAGATAATCCGCTGCACGACGCAAAGAGGAAACTTCTTCCTCTGGACATTTAATATGATAAATTTTGCCCATGATTTCTACCGAGGTGTCCGTGATTTCATTACTCATGTCAATCCCTCAATCGATTTCAACCTTGCAATAGTATGTTCGACCAAACCCACCACATTTTGATGTTTTGACAGTAAATGCTCATTTTGCAGCGCTAATCGCCGCTTGGTTTGATCAAGCTCTGTGTGGTGTTTTCTTAAATCAGTATATTTTTGCAACAATAACCGAATTCTATCTTCAATATGTTGTACTAATTCGTCCATGACAAAAACCTTTCCTATTAAATGTATAACATATTACCCTTATCAAGTGGAGTCTTGCAATGCTCTTTTAATGGGTATATATCCTTTACCTCTGACTAATTTCAGGTATTCTATAGACCAAGGATAGATTAATTATAAGATAGTATCATGAAAAAAATCACTGACCTTATGGAATGGCAAGCACTCAAAGCCCATCAACAAAGCATGGCTTCTATGCATATGCAAGATTGGTTTAAAAACGATGCAAATCGTTTTAATACCTTTTCACTTGCCGTAGGCGATCTTTTTTTAGACTATTCAAAAAACAGAATTTCGCAAGAAACGTTACATTTATTAGCCAATCTTGCCAAAGCAAGCCATCTTCCTGAAAGAATAGAGCAACTTTTTTCCGGTCATCCCGTTAATAATACCGAAGAACGACCAGCTCTGCATACCGCACTAAGAAACCCGACCGATCATTCCTTGCTCGTTAACGGCCACAATATCATGGCCGATATTAAAGAAGCGCAAGATAATATGCGGCTATTCACTGATAAAGTTCGTGATAAAACCTGGCGCGGCTGCACAGGAAAGCCCATCAATCATATTATTAATATTGGCATAGGCGGCTCCCATTTAGGCCCCTTGATGACAGTGCATGCGCTTTCTCACTTAGCGCCTCGTGATTTAGCCTGCCATTTTATTTCAAATATTGACAGCACTCATCTGCATGCGGTGTTGAATCACATTGATCCTGCAACGACTTTATTCATTATTTCATCAAAATCATTTACTACCTTAGAAACGATAACCAATGCTACTACTATCATCCAATGGTTCAAAAGCAAACTTCATACGGATGATCTTAGTGCTCATTTTGTGGCTGTGACTGCAGCACCTGATTTGGCTATTTCGTTAGGTATACCGCGAGCAAATATTTTTCCTTTATGGGATTGGGTGGGGGGACGCTTTTCTATTTGGTCAGCGATTGGCTTGCCTCTCGCGATTATGATTGGGATGGACCATTTTATGGCATTTTTAGCGGGTGCTTATGAAATGGATATGCATTTTCGTTACAGTGATTTAACCCATAACATGCCGGTTATTCTTGGATTATTAGGGGTTTGGTATGTTAATTTCTTTAATGCCAATCACCACGCTGTGGTACCTTATTCCGATGGTTTGAATTACCTGCGCATGTATTTGCAACAATTGGACATGGAAAGTAATGGTAAAAATATTTCGGCAGATGGTCATGCTATCGATATTTCCACTTGTCCTGTGATGTTTGGTGAACAAGGTTGTAATGGACAACATGCGTTTCATCAATTATTACATCAAGGGCCGCATTTTATTCCGGTTGATTTTATTTTAGTATGCAACACGCATAATAATCTTGCTGACCATCAAGATATTTTAATAGGTAGTGCTTTAAGTCAATCACAAGCCTTAATGTGCGGTAAATCGTTTGCTGAAGCTTATGCCGAATTAAAAGCATCGGGTCTTGCAGAAGATGAATGTGATCTGCTTGCGCGGCATAAATCAACGCCGGGGAACCGTCCAAGTAATACTTTAATATTAAAAAATATGACACCTAAAAACTTAGGAGCATTGATTGCTCTATATGAGCATAAAACATTTGTGCAAGGTGTGATTTGGCAAGTAAATTCGTTTGATCAATGGGGCGTAGAATTAGGAAAAAAATTATTGCCGCATATCTTGCATGCTTTTAAATCGCAAGAAGGGTCGAAATCTTTTAATGATTCATCAACCATGGGACTCATTGAATACTACAAAAATTTACGGAGCCATTCATGAAAATTCTTATGTTATGCATTGCATGCATCATGCTAACAGCCTGTGGTCAATCAGGAAAACTTTATTTGCCAGCCAAAGAAGTGCCTACCATTCAAAAGGAAAAGACTATGAGTATGCCTAGAGTATGATTTCACTTCAATTCGTCAAAATGCATGGTTTAGGCAATGATTTTGTGGTCATTGATGGCATTAACCAACAAGTGCAGCTTAATACTTCCACTATCAAACAAATGGCTGATCGTCATACCGGCATAGGCTTTGACCAACTTTTATTAATTGAAAAATCAAAAGTGGCTGACTTTTTTTGTCGAATTTTTAATGCCGATGGCAGTGAAGCCGAACAATGCGGCAATGGTATGCGCTGTGTGGCTAGGTTTTTGCAAGAGAAACAATTAACCGATAAAAAATCTTTTCGTATTGAGACTAAAACCAGAACGATTGCTGTGACGATACATGATTATGATGCTATCGAAGTCAACATGGGCATCCCTGTATTTGAATCACAAGACAGCGTATCTATTACTATTTCATCTCAACCTGTGTTGAATTTATTCGTGGTTTCAATGGGAAATCCGCATGCTATTTTGTTTGTGGATTCTCTTAATTACGATGCTATTCGAGATATAGGCCCTGTCATTGCAACCCATGAAATTTTCCCTCAAGGAACTAACGTTGGTTTTGTTGAGATTATCGATCAACATCATATTCGACTGCGCACTTATGAACGCGGCGTAGGCGAAACATTAGCATGCGGCAGTAACGCATGCGCTGCTGTAGCAGCGGGAATCATTCATCATAAATTAGCAAATAAAGTCACAGTAGAACTTCCTTTAGGCCAATTGACAGTAGCATGGGAAGGGTATGATCATCCAGTCATTATGACGGGGCCTGCAAGTTGGGTTTATTCGGGCGTAATCTAGGCGTTGGCCGGCCGCGCGCGGCCTGGCCATTCCGGCATCTATTCCGTTTTGGTCTTGACTAAAACGGAATATGTGTCATAATAGTCAAATGAAACGATATCTCTCTCAAGATGTAAAAGAAGCCCTAAAAGACAAGATTGTCTTGCTAACAGGTCCACGGCAATGTGGAAAAACAACTTTGTCTAAAGCACTCTATAAAGAGTACGATTATTTTAATTATGATGCTGCAGAAGACAGGACAGCTTTACTTGAAAAAAGTTGGGACCGAAGTAAACCACTCATAATATTCGACGAACTTCATAAAATGAAATTTTGGAAGCGTTGGCTCAAAGGTGTTTACGATAAAGAAGGTATCAAACCAGAATTGTTAATAACAGGCAGCGCCAAGCTAAACACCTATCGTAAAGTTGGCGATTCTTTAGCAGGACGCTATTTTCAGTATCGATTGTATCCTCTCGATTTAAAAGAAGTTACACATTATGATCCTAGTCTGAGCCAGGATGAAATTTTTAATCGCCTTTGGCATTGCGGTGGTTTTCCGGAGCCTTTTTTTAAAGGCACTGAATCGTATTATCGACGTTGGCGGCGAGGCCATTTAGATATCATCTTAAGACAAGATTTAATTGACTTACAAGCCATTCGCGATATTCAAGCTATTGAAACACTGGTGCATTTATTAAAAAAACGCGTAGGCGCAGGTATTTCATATGCTAATTTAGCTAGAGATTTAGAACGTGACGCGAATACCATCAAACGTTGGTTACAGCTACTTGAAAATTTATACATTGTTTTTAGAATTAATCCTTACAGTAAAAATATTTCTCGCTCCTTGCTTAAAGAGCCAAAATATTATTTTTATGATATTGCTCAAGTCGAAGATGATGGGGCAAAACTTGAAAATTTAGTGGCATTTTCATTACTGAAGGAAGCTCATTTTATTGAAGATACCACTGGTAAAACAATGGATTTATTTTATTTACGAACAAAAGATGGAAAGGAACTCGATTTTGTGATTTGTACAGATGAAAAACCTACGCACCTTATTGAAGTAAAATCATCTGATGAGAACCCAGCTAATGGATTTAATTATTTTTTACCCCAATTTCAAAATATAAAAGCGATTCAACTTGTCAAAAATTGTCACCGAGAAAAAACATTTCCTAACGGCATTGAAATACGCAATCTGGTGCATTGGTTAGCGCAACTAAATCTATTCTAGGACCTAAGATAATTATTTAATTATCCTAGATCCAAAAGCGAAATATGATTATTTTCTCAATCCCAAACTTTTAATAAATTGGTCAGCCTGCTGTTTAGTTAGTACATCGACAAGAAACTCAGCACCTAACTGGCCTTGAATTGTTGCGGACGATATCATCTTTCCATTTAGCATTATATTGGCTTGTTTCCCTATGTTTTTTTGAGTAAGGTCGCTGAGTTTATTAGCAGCTGCAGTTTTTAATTTTATATTTACCCCATATCTATCAGCGGTATTTTTTGGGACACTTATTGTAGCGGATTCAACAGTTGAATTATCAAAAACTATCTGGCTTTGAATAATTTGAAATACCACCGAATCTGTATTTGAACCCGAAGCCATTGCCGCTGAGGAAAAAATCAGACAGAAAACAATTATTAAAGTTCTAAATGAGGCATTCATTTTCACATCTCCTATAAAATTTAAATAGATGCAGTAATATTCACCTTTCGAACTTTGCCATCTTTCTTTAAAGTAATGCTATTTTTATTAATATTTACCACTGTAGAACCATCTGGCGGTAAAACATCGCCCACGCCTACACTAAAAGTCGCATCTTGCAGGGTCATAATAGCTGCCCATCTATTAAATAACATGGAAACCGATATTAATTTATAAGGAGCAAACTCCACTGGGGGTGGTGTGGGCGGTTTTGGAGTAGTCGTCTCGGTAACAACACCTGGAGGTGCGCCACCAGGAGTGATATCGAGCGATGTTTTAGGCGCAAAAGCAGCACTGCCTGGGGCGGGTCTTGTCAATAAATCACTAATATCTTTTTCTGCCGTGACCGTAGCAAGTTTTGCCGCAGCAATAGCTTGATTGGTTTCAGCAATTTGGCGTTGGATTCTTAATTCTTCTAATTCATTTAATTTACCTACAAACTTTTCTTCGGTAATACGCTGCATTTGATTAAATTGTGGGTCATTGACAATAGAGGTTGCCTGTTTTAATTCTGGCGGACCAGGAGGCTTTGGCATGACTTCAGTAGAAGCTGCAGGTTGACCGGGCTGCGTGGGTTTTTCAGCATTCATCTTAGCTATGGGCTTAACAGGCGGAGGAGGGGGAACAGATTCACCACCAAACAAGCCATAAATTTGCCAGATGATAATCAACACAACAACAGCCATCACCCCAATAATGATTTTTTGTCTGGATGTCATTTGCATCAATTTAGCTTTCATTTTGTTTTCATTAGCCATCAGTTAATTCCCCAATGCTGTGAGTACTATCGAACCGGATAATCCCCCATCCTTAATATCTGCAGTGACACTTGTAAGAACAAGAGGTAAATTTCTTAATTGCTCGCCAATTGATCCTAACGTGCTTGGAACAATGTTATTAAAATTTATGGTAATAATGGTTCTAGTAAATTTTCCTTTACCGGTAGATTTACCCATGATTAACGTATTTCCGGGTAGGACATAGGACAATCTATCTATCAAAGTAGCAATCACACTATTTAAATTATAAATCCTATCGGGCTTTTGTCTGTTTAATAAAGCCCCAGTGAAAGTGAGATAAAAACCTTCCGGCCTGATTGAAACAGTCGCCCCACGATTCTTTGCCCAGGCAAAAAGCGTATTGCTGCGTGCACCCATGGATCGGACAGATACATCCGTTTGGTTGTTTCCATACTGAAGATTAATAGGTATCCATCCAGGCATCCCAAATAATTGAATTATTTTGCGTTCTACATATTTTACTTCTAAATAAGGATCGGGTGATATCAATTCGGTTCTATAGGCTTGATAAGGATCAGTCACACTTACTACTGCAGCAGGTAACACTTCTCTATAAGATGAAAAATATTTCCACCCAGCCCAAATAAGCACTAATGCAGCTGCAATAATCACCATAGTTTTTACAGGAAATCCGCCGATACCTTGTTTTTTTAAGGCATCATCAACTAAGGTTAATTCAAACTGCGGAACAATTGGCAAGCGTGGAAATACAGGGGTTTCTAATACATTAAATGACTTAACAGAGGAAGGTTCAAATGAAAATTTTCCTTCTTCTGGTGTTTTACTTATGGGTACATTCCCATAAACATAAATCTCAAAATTATTCGTTTGTGTTTGGAAAACAAGTAATTCATCTGCAATGCTATCGACAGGAAACTTGCCATCAAGATAAACGCTGCCCGATTTTACAATGACGAGGACTGCTTCATTGGTGGTTGGAATTTCTTCGCAATAAATTAAATCTTTGGGACGCTTAAAATAACTCCAGACTGTTTCGCCTAAAAGGTACCCCGGTTCTGGAGAAAACGCGACTTCATACTGGGTAGGGCTTTTTCGCTGTATCGCTATGTATTCGCCATAATTACTTGCAACCAGACGTATTTCTTTTTGTAAGATCGCAGGTTTTTTGGCGCTTAACACATCGCGATAGGATGGAATGATAAAACGTTGTCCATCTTCACGCGCGATATAAGTCATTAGCCAATCTCACGCAAAATAATTGGAGTAATAAGCACGATACTTTCAATCGTTGATTCTTGTGCTGCTTTACCACCTAAAGCCTGTGACGTCAACAATTGCGAGGCATTAGCTCTGTTCCGTACAACACGATAACCCGACAAAATCATCGTCTCACCGGATGCAATCATACTGCGTTGATTAAATTGCTTTTGTATCACATCAGGAACCTGGATAATCGATTGACCCGTTGAAGGTGGAACAGCTCCCGTGGTAGTTTGTCCTGTTGTCGATGAAATCGTTTGAATACCTTGGTTGGTCGAAAGATCGGCGTTGACCTGTAGAAAAACTTTATTATCCAAAATCTTAGGTAAAATATAAAGGGTTAGTCCTGTAACCACAGTACCTGGTGTCAATTGTGATGTGACTGACGCACCGCCTTGCGTTGAAGACCCTGCAAGCGATGTGGTTTGTACACTGGCTAAATAGCCTTGTGATTCAATGACCCGCATGACGCATACTTGGTTATTCAAACAAACGACCCTAGGTTCGGTCACTAATGAAGTTTTACCTTGTTGATTCAGCGCACTGATAAGGGCTGTCACTTGGGTCACACCCTTACCGGTTGCACCAAATTGAGGATCTCCGCTATTAGTGACATTAGGAGAAAATGGCGGCAATTGTGCTACGCTTATAGGTGTGCCCATATTCATATTTAGGAAAAACTGAGTTCCCAACATCTTTTTAGTAGCATTCCAGTCAATACCATAATTAAAATCATTTTGTAACGTGACTTCCAGTACTTGAACTTTGACTAAAACTTGTTTAGTAAGATTATGGTTCAAATTCGCGATGTATCGTCCTACCAATGCAACGTTGGTTGGCCTGTCACGCACGGTTGCGCTCGAGGTTGATTCCGAAACGATCACCGATCCATCAGGAGAAAGTAATTGCTTAATGGTATTTTCAAGGTCTTTCCAAACAGACAATGTACCTTTTAAATTGCTATATTGATTGCTAGCACTGTCATCAATGATGGCAGAAACCGCGACAGCACCCGAGCCGCCGCCGCTGGCAACACTGGAAATACTACCGCTGCCACCGCCTGCTTTACCCATCAAATAATCAGAAGAACCTGGCATGAATGCAATATCAAATGATTTACTGATAAAGGCCTGCCAAAAAACGGATTTTCCATTCACCGTATAAACATAGCCAGATTTAGCACCCAAAGCATCCAGCGCACCTTGCACGGTACCTGAATAATTCATGGAAATTTTTTGCCCTTCATTTAGCCCAGTTTGATAATGCGTCAATACATCTTTACCACCGCCATTAGCAATGGTACGGCTGTAGTATGAAAAAGGTAGCTGATCTCCGCGGATAACAATATGATTTTTTAGCCAATTGGGCTCTTTTGCTAAACTGATAGGTGTTCTATCTACATACAAACCATTTTTAACTTGTAACTTAGGAAGAGGTTTTCCTGCTGCATTCGATATTTTCGTAGCTTCATCCATGCGAATTTTAACATCTGCAATGTTACCTTCGGCTTGATTATAAACCGGTGAATTACAAGCAGTGAGAAAAAACGCAACAGATAACAATAAGAAAAATAGTTTGTTATAAATCATTAAGCCTTCCTCGGTTCTACCAACATAGTGCGATTAGACATATACAATACGGCTTGCAATGGAAAAGGTTTGATTAATTTTTCCATTACATTTGGCAAACTGGTTCCGGTCACTCGTCCATCAAAGTTATAGTCATAAGGTGCTTTCCAGACTACTCTCCAATGGTATCTATCCATAATACGTTCAACATTTTCTTTTAGCGAGCCACTCACACTAATCGCATAAACTTCTGCTGGCCTGCCGAGATTTGCAAATTGATTGGGAAAAACAGCTGTTCCATAAGCAGACACAGGAGAAACAGGCGCTACTCTTTGGTCAGATGCTTGAAAAAAAGGTTCATTCGGAACTGACGATTCTGGGGTCGTTACTTGCCAACCTGCCATCGCCACTGCTGGAATGGTAAGAAGTAAAACGCTTAACTTAAGAATGAGGCAATTCATAGAAATGCTCCATAAACGATCCGATTAATCATTATTATTTCCCTGCAGATGGGGTAAAGTGCAGCAGTCATCTGCAATACTGAAGTTAATTATATTCGATTTATTGCGGATGTGTAAGTATTTCCACTCAGAAAGACTCAAACACTGAAAAAGGTGACCCTGCTGGTTCATTAGCTGGAACACAACGCGTAATAGCCATCACGATTCCAGATTCTGGTTGCCATGTAGATCCTGCTTCACCAATTGTGCCTCGTTCTGTCACGATTTGTAAACAAACACGCCAATACAAACCCGCAGGAAGTGGACTGGTGCCGCCGTCACATGGCGAAGATTTTGTTTTGTCTGAACACATTTGGGGACCAGGCGATACTGCAGTAGGATTACCACTTGCGTCTCCCACAGCACGCGCCATGAAACTGCTTATTGGATACACTGTTGGACCTCCTGCATAATTACCGCTTACTGCGACAGGCACCACCATAATTGAGGGCTCCATGCTAGGTGTTGGACAAGTTGGAGCGGGTACACAAGCACCATTATGATAAAGGCCAGCAAAATTAAAGGAACGTGCGTTATTTAAATTTTGTCCGGGAATATTAACAGTAGTAACAACTGCGCAAGTCGCAGCATTACACGTTGCAGGATCAAGCGGGCTTCCAGATGCAGGGCAAGAGGTCGTGACATAACCCATAGGCAGTCGATTGGCAACGATGCCGGATTCTAGTGTTGAAGCAAAAGTACCACCGCCAAGTGATCTGCCCGTTATCTGAGTACAAATAGAAAATGTTCCCGTGGTTGCGTCATTATAAAAAACATACGGCTGACCCCAGGCATTATTGATAGTGGTTTTATTAGGCAAATATTTACCAGTTTTTAATTGACCTATATCAGCAGGCCAACTTGAGTTGTTAATATAATAAGCAAGACCCGCATTAAGTATTTGCTCTATTTGGTTCACAGTGAAATCACGTTTGGATTCATCTGTTCTAGTTGATGTATAAGTGATTATCATAATCAAAATGCTTGTAGCAATCACCAACACTAACAACATTTCAAGTAACGTGAAACCAGCATATTTTGATTTCTTAATAAGCATTTTATCCACCGCAATAATAATATTGGTATATGTCATCTGGAGTTGCGTTTGAATTATACAACTCATACATAGGATCATGGGTATATTGTAGCTTAAACTCTTTTACCACAGGATTCGAGCCCCAATGTGATGATCGAACATTCATAGAAGAAAACGATGGCATGCGCTGCCATACCATATAGGTTGCACTATTCCCTATGGTTACACCCGTCGAACAATCCACAGCTGTATCAGTTGGAACATTATTCACTGCACAATCAGCACCGGCAAGCGCTAAATAATAGGTTGTTTTCGTCGGATCTTGCATTTTTACGGCAATCTGTGATTGCCATAATATAACATTGCTTCCGGGTATGGGTATTGGGGTGTCGCATTGTGGTGTGCCGGTTGTATAAGATGAACAAACATAGACTTTTTTATTCGTTATATTGCTGGGATTAAATTGAGCGAAATAAACTGTATTGGCAGAACCGCTGGCCACCATAGGAAGATTACGCGGCCAAGGAACGGAAATAAATTGATTCACTTTGGTAACATCAAAACTAACAGGGACAAGTCCCCCGCCGCCAGAATTATAGGTCAAGGCTCCTTTTCCGATGATAGAACCATCACGTGAAAAATGAAGATCACATTCTTGTTGATAATAACCCTTCATGGCTTGAAATAATAAATCTACATTTGCTTTTAAAAAATAGTAATCCTTCTGTGTTTCAAAGGACCTATAAAAACGAAGCCCCATTAAAAAGATGGATGTTGCAACAGCAGCCACAAGCATCAATTCAAGCAATGATAGCCCGCTGATTTTATACAGACTATTTGGATGCTTCATTAACCTTGCCCCATAGACATTGCCGTTAAGTAAATGCCCCTAACAATCATTAAAACCAAAGCACCGCCCACGACAAGCAATATACTGCCAATAATTCTTGCGATAAGTTGTAACGTTTTGGCATTTTCTTCAGATCCCCTCACACCCATGCGCACCAATCCATGCTCAAAACCTTTTACTTCAGCCATCACGCGCAAGCGTAACAAATCTTTTTCACTGATTAAACCTGTTGATAAAACATCTGCAATATTGCCCCTACCCATCCCTAACAAATGTTCCATCATGATTAAATGCGAACTCACGTAAGGAGACGCCTGATATTGCATTACCTTAATAGCATTCTTGAATACTATGCCATTTGAAACTAATAAACCTAACGTTTCTAATAAACGTGACGCGACAAAACGTCGATAAAGTGTAAAAGGCGGAATTAAATCTAAGGTAGACCTAAATTCGCCTACATAATTAGTCATCACATAACGAAAGGCGAAAAATATCATGAAAATACAAATAAGGGCTAACCACCACCATCCTTCAATAAAATTAGCAATACCTACTAAATCCTGCCCTGCCGACGGCCATTGTTCTATGGGCTTCATTTGTCTAAATTGCACAAATACCGATGTATCTAAATAAACAATAACGAGGCAAGCCATGATTATCACTATTAAAGGATAAGTGACTGCTGTGGTAAGTGCTGCTAATGATGTACTACGCTGGCCTAAGGTATTAATAGCAGATCTTATTGTTTCAACCAGTGCACCGCCTTCTTCACCCACGCGAATGATTTCTACAACGTTGGGGGTGAACCATTCACGCATACCATCTGCTAAAGGTTGGCCTTCAGAAATTCTTTGCGCTATCGATAATGACACATCTCGATTAATGCCTGTACCCACTTGCGCAAGCATTTCAATTGCTCTATTGGCAGGGATACCATCATTCACTAAGGTATAAAGATCTTCTAGATAAGCCAGTTGTGTCTTAACACCACATTGTAAACGTTTAATACGCTGCATGATATTAAATGGAAAGGATTCATCTTCCAAAGCCATATTGTTCCTCACTTTCACACTTCAAAAAATTATTGATATTTATAAACACTAGAACTGAGTGATGCATTAATAGGGCCAACCACTTTTTCCGCATCCAGAGGATCACATATACCTTCTTTAATGAGTTGTATGGCACGTCCTTGAAAATCGACCCAGTTATTTTCTTTTAAATATTTTTCCCAATTTAACGTATCGCATTTTTGAATAAACTGCCTGCCCGTTTCATCCACCCAAATAACCTCAGCAACAACCGTTCGGCCGCTTACTCCGGTACGGTTACAGTCAACACAGCCCGGGCCTCTAGCAAATGCGCTATTAATAGTTTCGGCTCCTAACACTGCCTCCCAATTCGCAATAAAAGGCTGGTGCTTAGGTGAACTTCTTAATGGAAGAGCACATTTTTTACATATCTTAGGAATAAGTCGTTGGCAGACTAAACAACGCAGCACGCTGCTATCACTCAAAAGTACCGGTGAGATACCCATATCCACTAAACGTGTAATAATAGCAGTAGCTCTATTGGTATGCAGTGTTGTTAACACTAAGTGCCCAGTAATAGATGCTCTTACCATCACTTGCGCAGTATCTTCATCTCGCATTTCCCCTAAAATAATAACATCAGGGTCCATACGCAATGATGCACGTCCCATGCTCGCAAATCCACGGTCTTCTTTTTCCGTATTCACAGGAACTTGAGTTGCAGCTTCCACCACTTTTTCAACCGGGTCTTCAATGGAATAAAGTTTTTGCACGGACTCAACCATTTCCATGCAACTGGCAAGCGTTGTTGTTTTACCTGACCCTGTAGGGCCTGCCACGATAATAGCTCCGAACGGCAGTTTCATCGCCATTTTTATAATATCAACCTGGTTCGAAGTATACCCAAGGTCTTCCAATGTTTTTGAACGACTCTCACCGCTTGCCAAGATACGCATGACCATATCAAATCCACCATGCGCAGGAACACTTGCAAGTCGCAAACGAATTTCTTTACCATGGATATTTAACGGCATGGAAGCATCTTGCGGTATCAGTGGATTAAAGTGTGAAGTCGCGTGGTCTGTTTCTTTATTGAAGGCAACCGATGCAAGTTCTCTGCCTAATTTTTCAGCCCATTCGGCGTAAAGATAAAGCTCGCCATGTTGGCGCATGCGAATTTTACTGTAATTATTTCTTACTTGTATGTGTATATCACTTACGTTTTGTAATACTGCTTCATACACTAAATCGCGTAAATGCCGTTGTTGCTCACTAAAACTTGCGGTTGATTCACCTTTAGTTTTTTTTCCAACATCTTCTCGTTGACCGCTTGCTAATAATAAACTGATGAGTGAAGGCGTTGCGGCAAAAACTTGTCCTGGATGTATTCCTTTGCTTAACAACAGTGATTTACAATTTTGCACAGCTCTTGAAGCCGGCTCAGAAGAGAGAATTGACCCGCTCTTTAGAATGACAATATTACCTTGTTCTTTACACCAAAATAACATTTCATCTAAGACCTTGTCTCTATTATCAAGATCTGATTGGCTGGTCGCAACTTTGGTACGAGTTGCAGAAGCATATTGCTCCAGCAAGTTCATTTGGTCCTTACTGACTTCCCCAACTTCAGGATTATTCACGTCAACCATTTGCGTGCTCCTCAAATTTATCAATGTATGAGTAAGCTCGTAACATTAATAGGGCATTTTATTTATTATAGCATATATATAGAATGGTCTTAAGAGAGAATCCTCTAATAATCAAACGTCTAGATTAATCACATCAAGTGCATATAATTCAATAAACTCACGTCTGGGTTCAACCTGGTCACCCATTAAAGTTGTGAACATTTTATCCGCAGAAACAGCATCTTCTATGGTGACCTGCAATAATCGACGCGTTTCAGTACTCATCGTTGTTTCACATAATTGGTCTGGATTCATTTCACCTAATCCTTTATAGCGTTGAATAGTTTGGCCTTTTTTTGCTTCTTCAATAAGCCATCTAACCGCTTGCGCAAATGTTTTAATAGGATGTTTCTTTTCGCCGCGTAAAACAAACGCATCATCATGTAATAAATCTTTAAGTTTATTGCCTAACTCAAGAAATTTGCGATATTCAGAGGAAGAAAATAATTCTTTATTAATCAAGGTAACTGAGCTTGATCCATGGTGCTTAATACTAATTTCAGGAAGCCAATAGCCTTTTTCTGGATCTTCAATCAATTTGATCTTAAATTCGCCTTCTTCGCTATAATCAGCTGCAAGTTTTGCTTCAATTTGTTCAACAAATGCTTGCATTATGGTTTTTTGCGATAATTTCGATTCATCTAAGGGTTCTGAATAAACCAAGGACTCTAAAAACGCTTTAGGATAACGTTTAGCTAAGCGCTGAATAATAGCCATTACTGCCTGATATTCTAATACTAAATTCTCAAGTGCAGTGCCAAGCAATGCTGGAGCACTTTGGCTTACATACAAACCGGCATTATCCAGAGCAGAATGGACAAGCGATGCTTCTAAAGCTTCTTCATCTTTAATGTACTGTTCTTGTTTGCCTTTTTTAATCTTAAATAATGGCGGCTGTGCTATATAAATATGCCCACGCTCTATCAATTCAGGCATTTGTCTGTAGAAAAAGGTCAGCAACAACGTTCTAATATGAGAACCATCCACATCCGCGTCTGTCATGATAATGATTCTGTGGTACCGCAGTTTATCTGGATTGTATTCTTCGCGGCCTATCCCACAACCTAAAGCAGTAATCAATGTTGCAACTTCGACAGACGACAGCATTTTATCAAATCGCGCCTTTTCAACGTTCAGGATCTTACCTTTTAAGGGCAAAATGGCTTGAGATTTTCTATCTCTTGCCTGTTTTGCTGAGCCACCTGCTGAATCACCCTCAACAAGAAATAATTCTGATTTGCTAGGATCTTCTTCCTGACAATCGGCAAGCTTACCCGGTAACCCTGCCATGTCTAAAGCACCTTTTCTACGCGTCATTTCACGTGCTCTACGTGCAGCTTCGCGTGCGCGTGCAGCATCCAGCACTTTAGTAACGACAGCTTTTGCATCCTGTGGAAATTCCATTAAGAATTCTTGCATTTTTTCAGCCATTAAAGCTTCCACAATGGCTTTAATTTCGGATGAAACCAATTTATCTTTGGTTTGTGATGAAAACTTGGGATCAGGCATTTTCACTGATAATACCGCTGCCAAACCTTCTCTAAAATCATCACCTGTGGTCGCAATCTTGGCTTTTTTCAAATGACCTTCATGTTCAAGGTAATTATTCAAAACACGAGTGAGGGCGCTTCTAAAACCAGCTACGTGTGTACCGCCATCCTTTTGTGGAATATTATTTGTAAAACAAAAGAATTGTTCATTAAATGTATCATTCCATTGCAATGCAACTTCAACGATAATACGGTCTTTTTCAGCCGAAAAGTAGAAAACCTTTGAATTTACTACAGTTTTATTCTTATTTAAGTCTTCAACAAAGGCCCTTATGCCGCCTACATATTGAAATAGATCATTTTTACCCGTACGTTCATCGGATAAGGTAATACGTATGCCGGAATTTAAAAAAGCGAGCTCTCTTAATCTTCTCGCAAGTACATCATAACTAAAATGAATATTGGTGAATGTTTCTTTGCTGGGTTTGAACCGTACTTCGGTGCCTTTTTCCGTTGTATCACCCGTCATTGCCAAGGGAGCATCTGGATCACCATTGTGATAGGTTTGCTCGTAGAGCTTGTTATTCAGTCGAATCTTCAGAAATAGCTCTTCAGACAAGGCATTTACCACGGAAACACCTACACCATGCAAGCCGCCTGAAATTTTATATGAATCATTATCAAATTTCCCGCCTGAATGCAGCACAGTCATGATAACTTCTGCCGCAGAACGACCTTCCTCAGGGTGTATATCTACAGGAATACCGCGACCGTTATCTTTAACAGAAACCGTTTCATCAGCGTAAATAACAACCTGAATAGTGTCACAATAACCAGCCAATGCTTCATCAATGGAATTGTCCACCAATTCAAAAACCATATGGTGCAAGCCAGTACCATCATCTGTGTCCCCAATATACATACCAGGACGTTTTCGTACCGCATCTAGCCCTTTTAAGACCTTAATTTTCGATGAATCATATCCAGCAGCTGTATCCACTTCTGATTACTCCACATAAAATGTCATTCTTCGGGCAGCTCACTTACATTACCATGTTCCACGTGGAACATTTTCATAAGATCATTCGCTATAGAAGACCCCAAGCTCTCTCGATCTACAGCAGTAACAAAAATTTGCGCTTCTTGCTTAGAAAGTAAGGCTAATAGCTTGGAACGACTCGTAGCATCAAGCTCCGACGGCAAATCATCAACGAGGTAAATTGGCCGCCTTGTTATACCGCTCCACAACAGTGTTCCCCGGGCAATAATCATAGCACAAACAAACAATTTTTGCTGTCCTCTTGACAAAATATCTTTGGCAGGAACGCCATTAATGAGTATCTTTAAATCAGCCTTTTGCGGCCCATATTGGGTATAACCTAGCTGAAAATCCTTATCTAGAGACCGCTCCAAAACACGGGCATAAGTCTGCTCTTGGTCCCAACCAGGCAAATAAGCTATTTTCAAATCAGCGATATCTAATAATTCCGCAATAATGGCCTGTAAACATGGGATAAATTGCTTTACATAATCTCTACGCATTTCATCCATGCTAACTGCATGTAATATCAACTCACTTGTCCATGCAGACAGCTCCTTTCTGGCACATTGCCTGCGTAAAGCGGCATTTCTTTGTTTTAATAGCCGATCAAACTGCCGCCAATTGCGTAAAAAATCAGGGTTTTTATAAAAAATCCCCCAATCTAAAAATTTACGCCTTACAACAGGCCCTCCATCTAGCAAATGATGGCAGTTTGAATCCATAAGCTGAACAGGCAATAAATTAGCTGAATCTGTAATAGAAAGAGCATCCTTGCCATTAATGCGTATGGTTAAAGCACCATCCGTATGACGCTCTAAACCAAGCGCATCAAAAACCGCTTGTTGAGACCCAATATTCGCAAAAAGTGATAATTTATGGGCAGAAAAGTGTATGATACGGTCTGTAACAGTGCTTCTAAATGAACGTCCTAAACTTAGATAATAAATGGCCTCAAGGAGGCTTGTTTTACCGCTGCCATTACTGCCGATAATAAAGTTAAATCCTTGCACAAGAGGCTGAATTTGCGCAGATATAAGATTACGGAAGTGGGTTATCTCTAGGTGGGTTAATGACATATGTATCTTAGTATATCTTATCTTAGCTAAAGTATGTGCAGATCTGCAGCACCCTCATCCGCCCCTCCGGGCACCCCCGCACTTGTTGCGGGGGGAAATAGCATGGCTATAGACGCATAGGCATAATAACATACAAACTATCGTCTTTTTCAAAAGGCTCTATCAGCACACCGCCATTAGGGTCGGTAAAAGACCAACGTATATTTTCAGAGGCAATAGTAGACACCACATCAAGCAAATAAGCCACATTAAAGCCTATTTCCATACCATTGCCTTGATAATCCAAATGGACTATTTCTTCAGCCTCTTCTTGTTCAGGATTATTCGCTAAAACCCGCAATATATCACGATCAAGCTGCAGACGTACGCCGCGAAACTTTTCATTAGAAAGAATAGAAGCACGCGCAAAAGCCTGTTTTAAAGCTTCGCGGCTAGCAATGATCGTATTATCAATCGTACGAGGAATAAGTTTTTCATAGTCTGGATATTGGGCATTAACCAATTTAGAAGTAAATATAAAATCAGAAGCAATCACGCGAAAGTGGTTCTCTCCCACACATACTTTTACCGCCGCTTCATTGTTCGCATCAAGCAAACGCATGAGCTCTAATACACTTTTACGCGGTAAAATAACACGTAATTTTGTATCATTCATGGCAACATCATTAATTGCGGTATAAGCCAATCTATGCCCATCTGTCGTCACGCATTTTATAATTCCTTGATTAATATCAATTAATGCGCCATTAAGATAATGCCGTACATCTTGTTGACCCATTGCAAAATGGGTTTTGGTAAGCAAACCTTTCAACTTTGCTTGATCTATAGTGAATTCCAGAGAAAATGGACTATCTTCAATATTAGGAAAATCCCGCGCTGGCAAAGTCGTCAACATAAACCGGCTTTTTCCTGAACGTAATAATAATTGCTCGCCTTCCAAAGTGAACTGCAATAAGGCTTCTTCAGGCAGCGCCCGGCAAATATCAAGTAACTTTCTTGCTGAAACCGTAATAGAACCGGGTTCTGCAGGTTGATCCAATAACGCTTTCCCAATGAGCTCTATCTCAAGGTCCGTTGCAGTAAGCAATAACTTGTCTTCGGTTAATGTCATCAAAACATTGGCTAGAATAGGCAAGGTTTGTCTACGCTCTACGACACCGCTGATAATTTGCAAAGGTCTAAGTAATGTTGCTCGTGGGATAGTTACTTTCATAATGTATCATCTCAAGTAGTTAATGTACGCAATAAATTGGTGTAATCTTCTTCAATATCTTGGTTTGTGGTTTTAAACTCCGCAATAACACGACAAGCATGTAATACCGTAGTATGGTCCCGTCCGCCAAAGGCATCGCCAATTTCTGGCAAACTATGGTTAGTAAGCTCTTTGGCAAGCGCCATGGCCATTTGCCTAGGACGTGCAACCGACCGGCTGCGGCGTTTAGAGAGCAAATCGGCTACTTTAATTTTGTAATATTCCGCCACTGTTTTTTGGATATTTTCGATAGTAATAAGCTTATCTTGCAACGCTAATAAATCTCGCAATGCATCTTTTACGAAATCCATGGTAATCGGCTTGCCCGTAAAATGAGCATTGGCGATCACGCGCTTTAATGCGCCTTCCAATTCACGAACATTTGATCGAATACGTTTTGCCACAAAAAAGGCCACTTCATAAGGCAAAATAATGTTCGATTGCTCGGCTTTGCTCATTAAAATAGCCACTCGGGTTTCTAATTCAGGCGGTTCTACAGCCACCGTTAAACCCCATCCGAAACGTGATTTTAGCCGCTCTTCGACGCCGTTAATCTCTTTTGGATACCGATCGCAGG
>CAYVRW010000008.1:0-37410 GCA_964453575.1 uncultured Coxiellaceae bacterium
GGTCGCGGCTCTGTAGCATTGCTGTTAACCATATCTTTTCGCAAACGTTTTCATAAAATCAATTAAAGTATCCACGCCAACTTCAGGCATAGCATTATACATACTTGCACGCAAGCCCCCGGATAAACGATGCCCTTTAAGATTCGTTAAACCCGACTCCGCTGCTTCATTTAAAAAACTGTCTAGCAAATCTTTATTAACCATATTAAAAGACACATTCATGCGTGAACGGCAACTTGGATGGATGACATTACGATAAAAATCTTGGTGTTCATCAATAAAACGATAGAGTTTTTCAGCTTTACGTTGATTTAATTCAGCAAAATGTTTGACACCGCCCTGACGTTTCATCCATGCAAAGGTTAAACCTGCTATATACCATGAAAAAACCGGTGGGGTATTGTAAAAAGATTTATGCGCAACATGCAAGGGATAAGAATATAAAGTGGGCATACCAGGCAAAGGATCGCGTACTAAGTCATCTTTGATGATTACAACAGTGATGCCGGCCTGGCCTATGTTTTTTTGAGCGCCTGCATAAATAATGCCATAATCGGCAACATTAATAGGCTTAGATAAAATATTAGAAGACATATCAGCCACCAAAGGTACGCCATGCGTTTCTGGCAATTCATGAAACTCAACGCCATCAATGGTCTCATTGGGTGTAAAATGTACATAAGCAGCAGCAGGATTTAACGACCATTTATCTTGAGATGGAATGGTAAATAAATCATTTTCCATGACCAAAGAAGCAGCAATATTCACTTCCCCATATCGTTTCGCCTCATCAATGGCCTTTTTTGACCAAATACCGGTATCAATATAATCAGCTTGCTTATTTTCTGCCATCAAATTAATAGGCACCATAGCAAATTGTGCTGTAGCACCGCCCGGTAAAAATAAAACATGGTAATTGTCAGGAATAGTCATAAGTTCGCGCAAATCAGCTTCGGCTTGATCCACCACTTCTTTAAATTCAATGCCCCGGTGGCCCAATTCCATAATAGACATACCTGTGCCATGCCAATCTAACATTTCCTTTTGTGCTTGAGACAATACTTCTTCAGACAACATGCCTGGACCAGCACTAAAATTAAACACTTTGCGCATAACTTCCTCGTTGAATATACCAATATGGCCTAAAATCCGATATCATAGTGAAACGCGCGCAAAAAAGCCACCCGACGATGTATGAGAAAAGCCTATGGAATTAAATTTTCTTGAAATTCTTCTTTGCGTTTTCTTCATATCCCTCTCGATGACGGTGATCTTTCGTAAATTACGGCTATCCATCATTTTAGGCTACTTATTTGTAGGCGCACTCATTGGGCCTCATGCTATTGGACTTATGCATAACTCAACCTATGCAAAAAATTTAGCTGAATTCGGCATCGTTTTTTTAATGTTTACCGTGGGCTTAGAGTTTTCTCTGCCTAAATTGTTTGCCTTACGTTATTCGGTTTTTGTGATAGGAAGCTTGCAAGTTCTACTCACTATTTCAATCACCACTCTTTGTGGTATTTATTTAGGAATGAGCAAACTTGCGGCACTCACCGTAGGCAGCATCGTTGCTATGTCATCCACCGCCATTGTAGTAAAACAATTAAGTGATCAACTTGAATTACAATCAAAACATGGTTTAAATGCAGTTGGCATTTTATTATTTCAAGACCTGGCAGTGATCCCGCTTATCATTTTAATTGCAGGTCTCGCGCAGGGTAAAGAAAGCAGTTTATTCTCCTTACTTATCTGGGCATTACTCAAAGGTTCTTTAGCCATATTGTTAATTTTTTTGGTAGGACGATGGCTGCTTAAACCTTTGTTCCACCAAATTTCAAAAACACGTGACATTGAATTATTTACGTTAACTGTATTGTTAGTCACACTTACTGGTGCATGGTTCACGAATTTATGCGGTCTTTCTTATGCTTTAGGCGCATTCCTCGCAGGACTTATGTTGGCTGAAACCGAATTTAAGCATCAAATTGAAGTTGAGATTCGTCCTTTCCGAGATATTTTATTAGGCTTATTTTTTATTACGATAGGTATGCTAGCCGATGTAAGAAGCTGGTACGATACGTGGATTTGGATTTTGCTACTGGTTATAGCACTGGCGATAGGTAAAATGCTTTTAATCATTCTTATCACTCGTTTATCAGGCAATGATCTTCCCACATCGACTCGCACAGGGATAGTGCTGGCACAAGGCGGTGAATTTGGATTTGCTTTATTAACTCTTGCGCTAAGCAAATCAATTTTACCAGCAGATTATGGCCAAGTGGTTTTAGCAGCCTTACTTATCAGTGTTGCTATCTCACCCATTTTAATACGTTTTAATAAACAAATTGCTAAATTTTGTTTGCCTAAAAAAATGAGGATTGACGATATTCAGACTAAGCAAGAAATCAGTTCGACCGGAAAAAAATTAAAACAACATATCATTATCTGCGGCTATGGACGTGTAGGCCAACAAATTGCCCGATTATTAAATAAAATTAACGTTCCATTTATAGGACTTGACCTTGATCCTGAACTCATTCGGTTCGCAACACTTGCTGGGGATAACGTATTTTATGGTGACCCTACTCATCCTGGAATATTAAAAGCGGCTGGATTAAAGCAGGCAAAACTTCTTATTATCAGCTTTAACGATTTACGTGCATCTCTTCAAATCTTAAACATAGTCAAACAAAGCCGTCCTGATTTAGCCATTCTAGTCCGATGCAAAGATGAGTTTGAATTAAAACAATTAAAATCTTATGGAGCATCCCACATTGTTGCCGAAATTTTTGAAACAAGTCTCACTTTAGCGCAACATTTATTAACGATTATTGATATTCCAAAAACAAAATCAGCCGAACTCATTCATGAGATGCGCAGTAAAGATTATGATTTATTATTAAAAGTTTTTACTGGAACTTACGAAGAAACGATGGAGGATGAAAATTCTCCGCTAGGCCAATTAAAACCGATTTTAATTACAGAAGGTGCCTATGCAGTTAATAAAAAACTAAAAGATTTAGATCTTAAATCGTGCGGTGTAGAGCTTATTGCTATTCGCTCAGGTGAAACTAAATTTATGAAACCTCATAACAATACTAAAATTGAAGCGAATAATATTATTACTGTTTATGGAACAGCTATAGGTTTAGAAGAAGCGGAGAGACTGTTATTGCGTGGTGGATAATCAATGTCTTAACACGAAAAAACTTCTTTTTTTGATACTTCAGCAACCATCATTGCTCTGAAATGCCTACGGCACATAGAAGTATAACTTTCATTAGCACCTATGAGTATCTGCGCACCTTCTTTAACAATATTGCCATCTCCATCAATCCTGGCATTATTAATGGCTTTTTTTCCGCAATGGCAAATCGTTTTGATTTCAATAAGATTATCAGCCCAAACTAATAACGCTGTACTTCCCTCAAACGGTTCGCCTTGAAAATCGCTACGCAAACCATAAGCAAGTACAGGTATATTTAAACGGTCAACCACATCTGTTAATTGTAGAACTTGGGCTTTTGATAAAAACTGGGCTTCATCAATGAGAATACAAGCAAGTTTTGCATCCGATTCTTTTTGCTGTTTACTGTAATCAAAAAAGTTAAAAATCCTATCAAATACGATAGCATTAGACTTAAGACCTATGCGTGATGAAATTTTTCCAACTCCATCACGCGTGTCTATCATAGGCGTAAACAATAAAGTCCCCATGCCTCTTTCTTTATAATTATACGATGATTGCAATAACATCGTGGTTTTTCCGGCATTCATAGCGGAATAATAAAAATAAAGTTTGGCCATAAAATCCCTTTTATTTTTTATTTTCAAGTAAAGGCTTAAGTGTTTCTTTTGTTTCTCCAACAACAGAAGCTAACAGTTCTTTATTTTTGAATAAAGTGGCAGCTGATTGGTAAGTTTTATTTAGCGCAGTTGATGCAGCAGCAAAAACATCGTCCAAGCCATCGCCAACACGCGAAACTTTTCCACCTGCTTCTTTTAATGCAAGTGCATTATCCAAAGATCTTGCAATACGCCAATGTTCGATTCGTTCGCTATACAAAATTCCAATAGCACTCACCAACAACCCTACACTAAAGCGCATAGCAAGTGAAAAAGCGCCCACAGCAATAGCTGCGCTGCGAATATGATGAGCAGCTATCGTAACCAAGATTTTCATATGTTTTTGAGCCAGGGGTAAAAGATCATCTTTTATAGGATCTGGCTCAGGATCAGATTTAATTGAGTTTATTTGATTAATCACATGTTTCAAAAAAAGTAACTCTGATAAATCTGCATGGCGAAATACCGCCTCAAATAATGCCCAATCTGAATCCTTGATATGACCACCCGATGAAAAAAAACCTCGGGATGCAGCGATATTGTTAGTTTTATTCGCATACTCGATGAGTTGTTGCAAAACTATAACTTTTGCTTTGGCATCAGCTGCTTCCAGTGATTGACACCAGGCACGCAATGTATTGAGTGATTTTTGGCGATCCTCAAAGGTCATCGTTTTATTAAACTGAACAACTGGGGCTGGCATTTTGATCCTCCTTGATGGTTAATTTTAATTTACATCATGCGGTTCTGTCATCTTTTCTGGTTTAACTAATTGTTTAAATTCATCTTGCGATAAATAACCCAATTCAAGACAAGCTGTCAACAGACTCGTGCCATCATGCCATGCTTTATGCGCAATTTCAGCCGATTTATCATAACCAATTTTAGGTGCAAGCGCGGTCACTAACATCAATGAATTATCAACACAACTTGCTATACGTTTTTCATCCGCTGCTAAATCTTTAATACAAAATTGCGTAAACATATCGGAGGATTCAGAAAGCAATATAATAGAATGCATTAAATTATGAATCATGACAGGTTTAAAAACATTTAATTCAAAATTACCTTGCGAAGCTGCTATGCCAATCGTTGTATCATTTCCCATAACTTGTACGCAAGCCATGGTCATTGCTTCACACTGCGTAGGATTAACTTTCCCTGGCATGATTGATGAACCTGGTTCGTTTGCGGGTAATATTAATTCGCCCAAACCACAGCGCGGGCCGGACCCCAACCAACGTATATCATTGGCTATTTTCATCAAAGCACAAGCTAATGTTTTAAGGGCACCGCTCATAAAAACAATAGCTTCATGCGATGCAAGGGCTGCAAATTTATTAGGTGCTGAAATAAAATGTAAGCCTGTTAATTTTGCAATTAAATTAGCGGCGTGGACTGCAAATTTAGGATGCGTATTAATGCCAGTACCTACCGCAGTTCCGCCTAAAGCCAATTCATGCAAGCCTGGCAAAGCCGAATCAATACATTTCATGGCTGAATCAAGTTGTGCAACATACCCTGAAAATTCTTGTCCTAATGTTAAAGGAACGGCATCTTGTAAATGCGTTCTCCCTATTTTAACAATATGAGCAAACGCTTTTTGTTTTTCTGCCAACGCATCGCGTAATTTTTTAATCGATGGCATGAGTTTTCGTACAATGGCTTCAACAGCTGCAATATGCATGGCTGTTGGAAAGGTATCATTTGATGATTGCGAGCGATTAACATCATCATTAGGGTGAATAGGTGCTTTACTGCCGCGTTTACCGCCGGCCATTTCAATCGCGCGATTAGAAATAACTTCATTCACATTCATATTTGTTTGTGTACCGCTGCCGGTTTGCCATATGCTCAAGGGAAACTGGTTATCAAGTTTACCTGAGATCACTTCATCGGCGGCTGCTACAATAAGTTTCATTTTATCTTCAGACAATAATCCTAATTCATAATTAGTCATCGCTGCTGCTTTTTTCAAAACACCAAAAGCATGAATAAGCTCTTTTGGCATCGTATCATCACCAATGGCAAAATGGTGCAACGAACGCTGCGTTTGCGCGCCCCAATAAACATCGGCAGGTACTTCAATGGTACCCATGCTGTCTGATTCAATACGCATTTGTTGGGTCATCATAACCTCCTCTTATCATTTAATTTTTTATTTTACACCCTGGATCCCGCGGACATGCCGCGGGATGACGAGGCTTTACCAGCTATCGCTATCATCTGCCGTTTGACCTGCCGTGTCAGGTTGTGGTTGTCCTGAATTATCCATAGGCGTCGCAGAAAATGGATTTTTTGCACCATTACTGGACAAATTAGCACCGGACAAAGATTGCTCATCTTCTGCCGCAAATACGGCTGAATTCGCTAAAAATAATGCCAATAAACTTGATACTATAAACATTTTTTTCATATATAATTCCCTTTGGAAAACAATAATGAAGTATGCCGGACTTCCCGACCCAGCTATGATAAACAGACTATCCACGACTAGCAAGCTAACAAAGGTATAACATGTCTAAACCTAATATTGACCCTGCAGAAATAGCTAAATTCGGTGAACTTGCCGCCCATTGGTGGGATGCCGAGGGTGAAATGAAATCCTTACACGACATTAATCCTCTAAGATTGCAATATATTAATCAACATGCTCCTCTAAAAGGTAAAAAAATCCTCGATATAGGTTGTGGCGGGGGGATTTTATCTGAAAGCATGGACAAAACAGGCGGCCATGTGACCGCCATTGACATGAGCCAACAAGCCATACAAGTGGCTAAGCTCCACCAGCACGAAAGCGGCACCCAAGTTGAGTATTTTGTGAGCACCGCAGAAGATTTCGCTGCTAAACATCCAGGTGAATTTGACATGATTACCTGTCTGGAAATGCTAGAACATGTGCCCGACCCTTCCTCTATCGTTCGGGCATGTGCAGAATTAGTAAAACCAGGGGGAAGTGTGTTTTTTTCTACCCTGAATCGTAATCTGAAATCGTATCTTTTTGCTATCATAGGGGCGGAGTATGTGCTGAATATTATTCCTAAAAATACCCACGATTATGCAAAATTCATTCGCCCAAGTGAGTTATCGGAATGGGCGAGGAGAAGTCATTTAACCGTCAAAAATATGACTGGCATGACTTACCAACCTTTCGCTAAAACCTATCATTTATGTGATGATATATCGGTGAATTATTTGGTGCATCTATTAAAAAAATCAACATGAATTACACCGCATCAAAATAATGTTAATCCACAATGTTTAACAAAATTTTTAAAATCTGTGTCACATGTAATAAGTGGAACCTGATGATCAATACAACTTTGTGCAATAAGCGTATCTGCTAAACGCGCTTTTAACTTTTTGGAAATTAATTTAGATCGATTTAATCCAGCCCTTTGCCAATAATTTTCTTTAAGCTCTAAAAGAGGAAGTTCCTCGATTTTCTGAATAAACTTTGTTGGTAAAAATGGATCGCTTAAAATTTCAACTAAAACAGTAGGAGGCAAAACTAATATGTGATGGACAAGCACATCATCCAGCTTATCCGTTTGAGTATTATTTTTACCTTGAAAATAATCTATTAAAACGGAAGTATCTGCAGCAATCATGATTTTACCTATCTTTTCTCAAATCTTCTAAATCTATAGAAAACTCTACTTTTCCCCGCATTTTACGCAAAGCCTCATAGGCACCCGCATGGGCAAGTTGTCTTAAGGCTATCTTTATAGTCTCAGTAATGCCTTTTCCTGTCGCAAGTTGAGCTTCATGTAATAAATGAACAGGAATATGTGCCGTTATTTTTTGGATTTGTTCATGTGTCATATTTACCACCTCCCATACGTAAAGCATACCATAATTGCTTACGTAAATCAAGGTAGAAATGCTTATTTCTTAAGTTTTTCTTAAGAATATTCCTGTACTATAAACGACCAATTCGAGGAATTTTATTATGACAAAATCACATGACAAGCTTGGTTTATCTCACTTAGAGGAGACACTTTTTTCTGATCTGTCCATATTATGTTTATACCTATTAGGATTAGAACCAGCAGAAAAAAAAGCTATTATAGAAGAAGCTTATCAGCATTTTTTTAACAAAAAACTCTGTGACACCATTCATCGGAATATGAATAATATAAAAATTATTAATAAAAAAGGAATATTAACCATTATAGAAAATTTAAAGACATGCATCGAAAACATTCCTGATGAAAAAATACAAGAGGGATTAAGGGGACTTACCGCAAAGAAAGCAAAACAATTAAATGCCATGCCTGCTATAGCTAGTCTAAGGAATTATCAATTAACGGCTGAACAATTTTTTACGGATCCTGTTCTTAAAAATAAATCGCAAAACGCATGGAAAAAAACTTTGGCTATAGCAAACAAAGAATACACATATAAAGAAAAACTCAAATATCTCATGCCATGGGAAACAGCAGTTTCTTTTATGATACTTATATCCATCTTACTTATCAGCTATCTATATCTAGTAGCAAGATCAAAAATTCAACCTCAGACCCCCGAGAATGAGAAGCAGTTAAGTAATTTTAGCAATCAATTTATGATACAAATGGCATTCGCGATATTTTTTTCTATCGTATGTATTACGGATACCATCATAAAAAGGAAACCTTATACAATTAAGCCTCATTATGACGAATTTGATAATATTTTGAGGGTGAGCTTAATGCAATTAATTAATGATTACTCAACAAAAAAATCAGAACTAGCAAACCAAGAACTTCCCTACCCTCATCCTATCACTACTTCTTCTACTGCTGGTGTTTTTCAAAAATTAGAAGAGGAAGAACCAGATAAAACTGATAAACCTATTAAACGCAAAGATTTACCTAGCATTGACGTAGTAGAGGATGACAATGAAGAGAAAAAATCAGAGCCAATAAAGCCACCCAAAAAAATTGTTGATGGCCAAAATCGCTATAGACTGATGCACTATCACGACCGTTGTTACTTTAGATATAACCCAGACGAATTTGTTGCAAATATACTATCTTCTGACAGAAAGCACTTACTACCCACTTTTAAAAAAGTCATTAAGTCTGGAAACGTTAATGGGGTGGGTTCAAAAAAAGAGGGTGTTACCAAAGTTGCGGATACACCCGATGAAAAGCATAAGTTTCCTTTCGGATGGAAACTTAGAATTACGAGGAAAAATGAACGAGTTTCAACAGCATTAAGAGAATCAACTCCAGAAGAACAAAAACTGGGAATTCAGGAAGTTTTCAGTCCGCGAGCATTAAAGTTGCATTAATCTTCTAATCAAAAGTGGATTACGACGCAAAAAGCGCGTCTAATCCACCCTGGTTTTTGTCATAACATTACGCATTTGGGATGTTGATCAAGTTCTTTATTACGTTCACGATTATAATTTTCCCTTTCAATATCTTCTTTGCGCACACGCTGAATATGTTCAATGCGAGACTCATCCTCTGCCACAGCACATGCTGCAGCTTGCCGCAACTCTTGGCCAAGTTCTTTATTTTCGAGAGATGTTTTAAAAAAGGCTATGCAACCCTTTATTAAAGGTTCCTGTCCTGGATAAGTGCTATTGGCATGTTGATGTCCAACGATTGGCTCGTTATTATCAGTTTTTAAAAGTTGAGGTAATGACATATTATATTGTGTTGGCATGGTTTCTTCCCTTAATTAAAAAATATCTGGAGCATACTACAACATTACGTCTCCACCCTCAACCAACCGCAAAGAAATTTAAGTGTCAGATCCCTTCAGCTTTCATGTTGAGCTGAAATTAAATTACTTACTTATCTACGAAGCTCATGTTTTGCTTCTTCTTGATCTGCATTATATAATTCCTTTATAGCCATTACTGCTCCACCAGCTATTGCTCCTACGGCCATGCCAATTAGCAGCGATTTACTAGGTGAGGGAATTTCCCCTGAAGAGGAAGAAGGATATATGCCTGATAACACACGATAGGGATAGATCATTATAGCACCCAAAATCCCTGCTGTAGAACCAGCGACAACTCCTTTCCCAACTTGATATATATGTGAATGTTTAGCCATAACTTAACCCCAAAAAATTGTATAAAAAAATGTTGTGATAGCAAAAATCTGGGGCATACTACACGATTTTTAGCTTTTAGTCACCAACCGCAAATACAAAATAAGATTCAAGCTTTAATTGCCCTATTTTTACCAGATTTTCCAAGCTTGATAAGCTCATCTTCTGTTCCTATTAAAAATATTTTAGGTTGCCTCAACAATTGGGCAATGAAATTATTTTCTTCTCTCTCTTTTCTGATCCATTCAGAAGAAGAATACAAAACAGGACTTATCTTTCTACCTAATTTTTCTTCTGCTATTGCTAAACATTGAAATATTTCACTATAAGTTAATTGTTGACTAATAATCATTATATCAATATCACTATCCGCTTTATCTTCCTGTTTCGCAATAGAACCATAAATGAATGCAATTTCGATTTGTTTAGTAAATGGCAGTAAAGCTTCTTTCAAAATATCTGCTAAACCAAAAGTCTTTTGAATAAAACCTCGCAACTCTGAAAAAAAAGGGGTATTTTGGTTGGCTTGATATCTTTTCTGATTCCCTACTTGCTTAACTGTGATTAAACCGCTATCAACTAATTTTACTAATTCGCGCTGCACTGCACCTGTTCCCGATTTTATAAAGCGGATAATTTCATTTGTATAAAAATCAGAATTTGGATGGCCATATAAAAGCCCCAGCAACTGCTGCTGTACCTTTGAAAAAAGAACACTAGAAACATTCACTTTATTAGTACTCATAATGGGTATTATAATACCTATTTTGGGTATTGTCAAGATCAGGCTTCCGATTTCCCTTATGATTCAACCAACCGCAAATACAAATTTTTCCTCTCCTCCGTTACCTTGCTTAATGAATAAGAATCTTTAACCGTTTCATAAAGATTTTCACTCAATTGCTTAATCAACTCAGGCGCTTCTATTAAACGTTTAATAAACTTATACCAATCTTTATTATTTTTTTGGCTATCAATTAAAATAGCATTACCTTGATGGTTCCATTCGCCTTGTGACTCATATGCATTTACCAAATCCAATTGATAAGGCCCAAAATCTTGCGCGATGAGCGCTTTTTTATGAAAGCCTGCTTCCAATATTTTTAATTGGCTTTTACATCGATTAAACATATCTTCATACAGCGGTGCTAATGCGATATCAAACCAACGATAATTCAAGGCATAATGCGTAACGGGCAAACTCCATACACGTCTATAAGGCTCATGCGCAACATGCGGATAATCTTGTTTACTGAAACTTAACAAGAAATCTTTATACTGCTTGCTGACAATCTTATAATCATCCGTAATAATTTTTTCATATTCATACCATTGCGATTCCGTGGGTTTAATCGTTCTGGTTTTTGTTTCGCCCGTTTTTTTATTTATAAAATTGGCATAACCTTCAATGTTAAAACCGCACAAAACAAATTGCATTTTATCGAGCAGACCATCATTTTTAAATCGTCCCATCAGTCCTTTAAATATTTCTAAATCTTTGAGATGCGAAGAACCACCCAGCCATCCAATTCTGATTCTATCACTTGGCTCATGACGTTGAGGTTTAAATTGCATTTCATTAGGATCAATCGCGTTAGGAACAACATAAACATTTTTATTATGTTTGCGAATTTCATCAGCAAATAAAGAAGTTGTCGTCATAATATGTTTAGCCATTTTAATATTATGCAGACTTTGTTTTTCGATCCCATGCACCTTATGCGTTAATTTATTGGGATGATGAGCAGGCAGCATCCAATGATCATCAAGATCCATGATAGCTACCACCCCCGCTTTATCCAATTTTTCTAATAAAGCAGGCATTTTTTCTGCCTCCCCTAGAAATTTATGATAATGAATAATATCGTAATTCTTAAGCCATTCATCATTACCGTCTGCAAGGGATGGGTCAAATTCAATATCAATATCAAATAAATCAGCGTAATTTTCCCGCATATGAACATGAGGTTTAATGCTGCGAAAATAACCTACTCCCTGTCTATCCGAGGGAACCACTAACACTTTAATTTTATCTGTCACAACCTAAAACTCCCTTTAGCTGTAAAAAACTTGATTATTAATTAAATTCAACTACAATAAAAAGCCGAATTTATAACTGTTTTTCAATATATGATGCCTACTGTTCAACAACTCAAACGACTAACGCTTATCATAACTATCATTGCAATCTCGCTTGGCAGTATAAGTTATTGGTGGCAAAAAAAACATTATGTTAAAACCGATGATGCCTATATCAATGCAAATATTGTACAAATAGCGCCTAGGGTCACCGGTCAAGTTACTCAATTGCATGTTCAAAATAATCAATATGTTACTCGTGATCAACCACTTTTTGATATCGATTCTGTACCTTTTGAAATTGCAACCAGTGAAGCCACGGCCCAATTGGACAAAATCAAATCACAGCTTAATATTGCGACGCTTATTTCTAATAGAACGCTTAAGTTAGTGAAAAAAAACGTGGCTTCTATGCAGGAAGGCGATACGGTGGAGGCAAATTTAAGATCAGCCATGGCTGCTATTCAATTAGGCGAAGCTAATCTTAAAAAAGCCAAGCTAAATTTAAGTTATACCAAGGTTATTGCACCCGCTTCCGGATGGGTTTCCAATGTGACGGTACGTTCGGGCAATATCATACAAGCTAACCAACCTTTATTTGCGCTTATCAGTGATCAAGTTTTTTGGATAGATGCTAATTTTAAAGAAACCGATATCCATAAAGTTCAGCCAAAACAAAACGTTGATGTCGTGGTAGACATGTATCCTAAGCATCATTTCAAAGGCGTGGTTGAGAGCATTAGCGCAGGTTCGGGTACGGCATTTTCATTATTACCTCCGCAAAATGCGACGGGGAATTGGGTTAAGGTTACACAACGGGTTCCTGTGCGTATTCGTATTTTAGATCCTGACAAAGCTTATCCTTTGCGAATTGGAACCTCAGCTACTGTGAAAGTCCATGTTGGCTAGTTATGAGAGTTTTTCTCCATTCGATCGATGGCTAATCACCATTGCCGTCATGGCTGCAACACTTATCCAAGTTTTAGATACCACAATAGTGAATGTTGCCTTACCCACTATGCAAGGATCATTAGGTGCGACGCCTGATGAAATTACCTGGGTATTAACCAGTTATCTTGTTTCATCTGCCATCTTTATGCCTTTAACCGGCTATTTTACTGATATTCTTGGCCGCAAAAATTATCTTTTAATCTCAATCTTAGGCTTTGTCATTGCCTCCGGACTTTGCGGTGCTGCGACATCCATTTCTGCTATGGTATTTTTTCGTTTTTTACAAGGTGTTTTTGGCGCAGCCTTAGTCCCACTTTCACAAACTGTTTTAGTTGATGTTTATCCACCTGAAGAACGCGGCAAAGCCATGGCTATTTGGGGCATAGGTGTCATGGTAGGCCCTATCTTAGGCCCAACCTTAGGCGGTTATTTAACAGAAATTGCCACGTGGCGCTGGACTTTTTACATTAATCTACCTGTAGGAATACTTGCATTTTTGATTGCCTGGCAAGCCATGCCTGATAGCGACAAAAAACCTAGAAATATGGATTGGTTAGGACTTGTTTTATTATCGGCAGGCATTGGCGGCACACAATATGCGTTAGACCGCGGCAACCGCGCCGATTGGTTTGCCTCCGGTGAAATCTGGATAGCAAGTATGTTAGCATTAGGCGGCTTAATAGGTTTCTGTATCAATAGCTATTATCAAAAAAACAAATCCGTTTTTGATATATCCATTTTAAAAGACCGCAATTTTTTCATTTCAAGCTTGATACTTACTATCTTTGGCTTAAGCGTTTTTGGCGGCATGATAGTCTTGCCCTTATTACTTGAAAACCTGCTTAATTATCCCGTTATAACCACCGGTTTCGTCTTGGCACCTAGAGGGATCAGCGCCATGATAAGCATGATCATTGTCAGTAAACTGATTAAAACCGTAGATCCACGTAAGATCGTCATCATAGGTATTATCTTATGCGCCTTAGGCTCTATTCCTGGCACCTATTATAATTTAGAAGTGGATACTTGGTGGATCGTCTGGCCTTTAATCATCCAAGGGTTGGGCATAGGTTTAATGTTTGTGCCCTTATCAGCTATTGCCTATTCCACTTTACCTGTTACAACGCGTGCTGAAGCTGCTGGTTTATTCAGTCTGTTACGCACCATGGGTTCCTCGATAGGCATTTCTATCATTATTACTTTATACACCCGACTTACACAAACCACTTGGAACCAATTAAGCGGTTTTGTTAATCCTTACAATCCAGCGCTCAACCAATATTTACAATCTGCCCATCTCAACATTCAAAACCCGCTTTCTATACCACTGGTGGCAAATGAATTAGGAAAGCAAGCACAAATGATAGCTTTTGTGGATACGTATGCCTTTATTGCGTGGAGTATATTGGCTATGCTGCCGTGGGTGTTTTTTGTGAGAAGGCAGCATTAATATTTATATATGTTTATGCTTCACTTTCTTAGGTAGTTTTTGGTGATGCACCATATACTCTCTGCATGCAGTATTGATTAATGTTTGATATTTTCTTGCGCTTAACTTAAACCATGCCAATACATCAGCATCAATTCTCACTGTGATCTGTTTTTTTATAGGACGATAAAATTTTCCAACAACAGCATCATCCCAATTTGTTATTTCTGGTGCATCTTTGTCAGATAAGTTGATTTTGCGATTTTTAAGGGCTTTAAGTTCTTTTATCATTTCTTCGGTTAACATAATATCGCCTGGTTTCACTCGATGTAGCCGCTCTCGCTGAGATGATGCGGATGATTTCTTCGCCATTTTTGTCTTCCTCCACTGTATGTACAACGTAAATTAAAGTTTCCTGTATTAACCCCAAACTCTGCCAACGTTCTTCAGAATAATCATGTCGGTCATCATGTAAGCTTAAAAGAAACGGATCTTCAAATACAAAAGATGCAATTTCAAAACTTAGGCCATGTTTTTTCTTATTAGATTCATTCTTGCTTTTATTCCACTCGAACTGCATATTTAAATTATTCCTTTTTAATTATAGCACATAGAATTTAAAATTGTAACTACAAAAATATAATTACATAAAAGCACTACATGCTTGATGCGTATAAATTTTTGCTTATGCTTATTTAGACAAGTTTTTTGTGAGAAGACAATGAGGGGAGTGTCGGTATACTTTGAAAGGTAGGCTTTAGCATAAATTCCCGTGCCAATTTTTACCAGCTTTTTTTGCGATTAATTCATTTAATAAACGACTTATTTGTCGCCAGGAACCAAGATCAGAAAAATTTTTGTACAATACAACACTGCCGCGAATTTTTTTAAGCGGTTAAGGGACTATGCTGCCGTGGGTGTTTTTTATTAAAACCGCCTTCTCGCCAAAGTTAGACCGTCGCCTATAGGCACCATCGTCACTGAAACACGCTCATCACTCACCAATATTGCATTAAGTTCGCGTATGATAACCGTGTCTTTATCTTGTATGGAAGGATCAGCCACTTTGCCGCTCCATAAAGTATTATCAATGGCAATCACGCCGCCGGGGCGCACGAGCTGCAAGGCTTTTTCATAATAGTTAATATAATTAGCTTTATCGGCATCAATAAAAGCAAAATCAAAAGAGTCTTGCCCATCATGAGTTAATAAATTATCCAACGTTTCCAAAGCGGGGGCTAAACGTAGATCAATTTTTTCTGTCACCCCCGCCATGTGCCAATATTTTTGAGCAATTTTTGTCCATTCTACGTTGATATCGCAAGCTACTACCTTACCGTCATCAGGAAGTGCCAATGCCACGGCAAGCGTACTATATCCTGTAAAAACACCCACTTCTAAGGTCTTTCTGGCACCCATAAGCTCTATTAAAAAGGCCATAAATTGCCCTTGTTCAGGAGATATCTGCATTTGACTCATGCTCATGGTATGCGTTTGTTCGCGTAATTTTGCTAAAACAGCAGGTTCACGCAGGGAATATTGCTTAAAATAACTATAAAGTTTGGGTGTAAAATTTAATGTTACGTCTGACATACTGGTCTTCCTAATGCTATAATATCTCATGCTATAAAAATTGGAGTAAAAGTTCTATGAGCACCGGTATGATTATCCTTATTGTTGCTGTGGTTATCATTGGGTTTGTGATTCTCACCTATAATAAATTAATTGCCTTAATTGAAGCAATCCGCAACAACCAAAAACAAATCGATATTCAATTAGATAGACGCTTCAAAGTATTTGAGTCCCTGATCAACGTAGTAAAAAAATACATGGATTACGAACAAACCACATTAAAAGATGTAGTGGCTTTGCGTAATCAAGCTCAACAAGCCAAAGCAAGCGGTGATGAAAAAACGCGTATTGCAGCTGAAAATAAGATATCCGATATTGCTAGTCATATTAACGTAGTGTTTGAACAATATCCGCAGCTTAAAGCCAATGAAAACTGCATTCAACTGCAGGAAGAAATTGTCAACACTGAAAATAAATTAGCGTATGCCAAACAATCTTACAATGACAGCATAGAAAGTTATAATGCCAACAAAAAAGCATTTTTTACTTCCATGATAGTCGCTATCTTCAAAGGCAAACTGGACTTTGATTTCCCTTATTGGCAACTTGGTGAAGGAAAAGTCGCTGAGCAAGAAAACTATACCGTAAAACTGTAATATTATGGCACCTATACCTAATAATTTATCCGGAACAGCCGTCGATTGGCGCAGATGTATACGCGCCAATAATCGCAAAACCTATATGGTCATGGGGTTGTTTTTTTTCATTTATTTCGCGCTAGGTATGTTGGTAGATACTTACCTTGTGATGGGTGAATATCCTGAAGCACCTCTATCCAGCATCCTGGTGTCGCTTCTTACTTTTAAAATTTTTCCCATAGCGACAGTGGTGATGGTTGCCATTGCAGCAATTTCATTATTTGTAACAATTGCCATGAATAACCGTTTGATGCTGCTTGGTACGGAATATAGAGAAATCACTGCAGATAATGCGCAAACCTTGGCGGAAAAACAATTGTATAACATCGTAGAAGAGTTAAAAATTGCCTCAGGCTTACGATACATGCCTAAAGTATATATCATCCAAGCAGACTATATGAATGCGTTCGCCAGTGGTTACAGTGAAAAATCAGCCATGGTTGCAGTCACTGAAGGTTTGATGCAAAAACTTAATCGAAGTGAATTACAAGCTGTTATAGGGCATGAGCTTAGTCATATTCGCCATCTTGATATTAAACTGACGTTGGTGGCTTCACTCTTGGCCAATCTTATGATCATGGTGCTGGATATGTTTTTCTATCAAGCCATATTTGGAGGCCGGCAAAGCAACGATAATAGAAAAAATGCTCTTTTTACCGTTATTCTCATCTTACGTTACCTGTTACCTATTATTAATGTGCTGCTATTACTTTATCTTAGCCGCACCCGAGAATACATGGCTGATGCGGGTTCTGTAGAATTGCTTAGAGATAATCAAGCATTAGCATCGGCTTTATTAAAAATCAGTGGTGACTACACATCTCATCAAGATGAATACACCGCGGCTCATCAACAAACCACACATGAAAACGTGCGGCGTGAAGCTTATATTTTTGATCCTTTCTCAGCCGAAGGAGTCAAAGGTTTTATGTCGATTAACGATATGTTTTCTACCCATCCTAATCTCAAAGATCGCCTAGCAGCGCTAGGATTTAAGTATAATGACCAAAGATAGCATAGGAATTCTACTCACTAATATTGGCACCCCCAGCAAACCTACACCAGGTGCTGTGCGTACCTATTTAAAAAAATTTTTAAGTGATAAAAGGGTGGTAGAACTTCCGCGCTGGCTATGGCGGCCTATTTTATACGGCATTATTTTACCGCTGCGATCAAAAAACTCTGCCAAACTGTATCAATCCATTTGGACAGAGGACGGGTCTCCCCTGCTTATTTATTCTAAAAAAATAGCTGCTAAATTAGAGAATAAAATGAAATTACCGGTCGCTATAGGCATGCATTACAGCTCTCCTTCTATTGAAGAAGCATTAAACGAACTGAAAGCTAAACAAGTCTCACGAATAATCATTTTACCGCTTTATCCTCAATATTCTGGCACAACGACTGCGGCGACTTTTGATGCTGTTGCTAGTGTTTTAAAAACATGGCGCACGCTTCCTGAAATTTGCACCATTAATCACTATGCAAATAATCCGCATTATATACAAGCAATCGTTTCATCCATTCAAAAAACATGGGAAAGTCGCGGCCGAGCTAGACATTTATTATTTTCATTTCATGGTATTCCTAAAAAATGCGTGACAGCAGGTGATCCTTACCAGTTACTTTGTCAACAAACCGCACAAGCCATTGCAGAAGCGTTACAATTATCAAATTCAGATTGGTCAATTTCATTTCAATCAAGAGTGGGTTATGCGGAATGGTTATCGCCTTATACCAAAGATGTATTATCTGCCCTGCCGCAAAAAGGCGTGTTGGATGTTGATGTTATTTGCCCGGGGTTTGCAACGGATTGTTTAGAAACGTTAGAAGAAATCATGATGCGCGGTAAACAACAGTTTTTAGATGCGGGTGGAAAATCATTTGATTATATCCCTGCATTAAATGACAGTGATGAACATATCGAAATGTTAGAGAAACTGGCACGGCATTCTGCTGTTATGTTATGATCGCCAAAAATCGTGTTAAGGAAAACACTAGTGTTGCGTATACGCTTACTATTTATCATCTTGGGTTTGTTGAGTATTACCCATACCGTCCATGCAAAAGAATCTGGGCCTGGCATCAGTGTTACTTATCCCATTATCGTTTCAGAACCGGAAAATTTACACGGATACAGGATATCGCTTTTTTATCAACCGGAACGTCTCATAGGCTCTTACGTTAAGCTTTACTTTGATGCGAGCTTCGGTCATTGGTGGGACAACACAACTTCTAATGATGCGCCTACTAACAGTTCGCTTAATATTTATTCCATTGCACCTGTAGTAAGAGTGTATTACAAAAATACAGTCGTCACACCTTTTGTCGATTTAAGCATAGGGTTTTCCTATTTATCAGAAACACGCATCTATAAACGGAATTTAGGTATGCATTTTACTTTCCAAGACCAACTTGCCTTAGGTGCAGCCTTTGGCAAAGACCAACATTTCACCGTAAGCTTAGGCGGTCTGCATTATTCAAATGGTTCTTTATGCGAAAGAAATAGCGGCATGACTATTCCATTATTCATCAATGTGGGATACCGTTTCTAATGCTGTTACGGTAAACTTGTTTAATGCGAAGACGTATAGCTATTAAAAATCATGTTCAAGAAATACAGCTGACTACTCAGCGCTGTATTGTTGCGATCGTTATTATGCTTATTTTGATCGCTTTATTGATCATTCGATTAGCTTATTTACAAATTTCACAACATGATGTTTATACCACCTTATCTAAAAAAAATTGGTTAGATATTGTTCCTCTTGAACCTACCCGCGGTCTTATTTACGACAGAAATGGCGTGCTGCTTGCTGAAAATGTACCCGTTTTTAGCTTAGATGTGCTTCCTTATAAAATAAAGAACATGCCGCAACTGCTTGCGGAAATTTCTAAAATCATCCCGTTAAGCGATACAGAAATTGCACAATTTCTCCGAGAATTAAAACAACATCGCCGGTTTGATGAAATTCCTTTAAAGCTGCGCTTAACTGACAATGAAGTGGCGCGATTTTATGAAAATCAGTATCGATTCCCAGGAGCATTGATTAAAGCCAGATTGATGCGGCATTACCCTTTAGGTTCATCATTTAGCCATGTGTTAGGTTATGTTGGACGAATTAATTTAGATGAACTGAGTGATATTGATGCAGGAAACTATAGCGCCAGCAATTATATTGGCAAATTGGCTATTGAAAAATTTTATGAAGATGAATTACATGGAACCGTAGGTTATGAACAGGCAGAAAATGATGCAAGCGGCCAGCCAGTGCGTGTATTAAATCGCATCAAACCCATTCCTGGAAAAAATTTATACCTCACGATTGATAGTAATTTGCAAACGGCTGCTGAGCAAGCGCTGGGAGGACACCGCGGTGCCATTATCGCCATACAGCCATCTACAGGGCAAATTTTAGCTTTAGTGAGTGAACCGACTTACGATCCCAATATATTTGTCGATGGTATTAGCACTGAAGATTACGACACTTTACAAAAATCGCCTGGTAAACCCTTATACAATCGGGCATTGCGAGGTTTATATCCTCTTGCATCCAATATCAAACCTTTTATAGCCTTGGAAGGATTGGAATCCGGTGTTGCGAATCCAAACTTTTCTATCAGTGATCCAGGCTGGTATCAGTTGCCTAATGGTTCGCACAAATATTATGACTGGAAACGACATGGCCATGGTAGAGTTAATTTATCACTCGCCATCATGCGATCATGTGACACTTACTTCTTCGATTTAGGACATAAACTCGGGATTAAACGCATTGATGATATCCTTTATAAATTTGGATTTGGACAATCGACCGGAATAGATGTGGGAGAAGAACTTCCCGGTATCATCGCATCACCTAGCTGGAAACGTCGTGTCAAAGGTGAAAGCTGGTATGAAGGCGACACGATAAACTCTGCTATTGGACAAGGCTATATGCAAACTACACCGCTACAGCTCGCGAACGGAGTAGCAGCTATCGCTAATCGCGGCAAACGATATGTCCCGCATTTATTATTATCTGAACAACAGCCTGGTAAAAAAATAGAAGTACAAAAATCTATCGCACTTGAACCTGTTATGCTTGAAAACAACACCTGGAATTTTGTTATCAATGCTATGCAAAATGTCGTATCAAACCCTCTTGGCACTGCTTATCGCTTTGGAACAAACCTGCCCTACACCATTGCAGCTAAAACAGGTACTGCACAGGTTTATTCCATTAAAAAACGTAATAAAAATGAGGAAGCTGAAGCACAGGAAAATTTACCAGAAAACTTACGCGACCATGGTCTTTTTATTGCCTTTGCGCCAGTAGATAAACCACAAATTGCCATTGCAGTGCTTGTCGAAAACAATAAATCACTTGCGGTCAATGTGGCGCGTCGATTTTTGGACTATTACTTTTTAGGCCAGCAAGTGAATAATCCAAATCCAGCACCCGCAGCACCAGCACCGGAGGGGACCACTCATGACGTTCACTAATTCCATGAATCGAAACATCAACTCCAGTCAAAGTAATGTTCAATTTCGATCTTTCTGGCAATACATTCATTTAGATATGCCCTTGTTATTTGCCCTTTTGTTACTGATCACCATGGGATTACTTATTTTATACAGCGCAAGTGGCCAAGACATGGAAGTTATCGAACGTCAGGGATTGCGCATTGGTTTATCACTTGTGATTATGTTTATTTTTGCACAAATCCCGCCCATCATCTATCAACGATGGGCTTTGGTTTTCTATCTATTAGCATTCATTTTACTCGCTGCTGTACTCGTTTTCGGCCATATTGGTAAAGGTGCGGAACGTTGGCTTAATTTAGGGTTTATACGTTTTCAACCCTCAGAAATGATGAAACTTGCTATTCCTATGTGTTTAGCCTGGTATTTTCATAAAGCGCATTTACCCTTGACCCTAACAAATATTTTTATGGCGGCTATTATCATCATGGTCCCCGTCTTGCTCACTGCAAAACAGCCTGACCTTGCAACTGCAATTCTTTTAATCGCCGCAGGTGGTAGTGTATTAATACTAGCCGGTTTAAGCTGGCGTTTAATGGGTCTATTAATCACTTTGCTTGCTCTCAGTGCGCCATTGGTTTGGTATGTGATGCATGATTACCAAAAACAACGCGTTTTGACCTTTTTAAATCCAGAACGTGATCCATTATCCACGGGTTATCATATTATTCAATCCAAAATAGCGATTGGTTCGGGCGGTTTGTTTGGTAAAGGATGGTTAAGCGGAACACAATCGCATTTACACTTTTTGCCTGAACATGCTACTGACTTTATTTTCGCAGTATGCGGTGAGGAATTTGGTTTTGTTGGCAGTGTCATATTAATTGCATTGTTTATGGGTGTTATTTTGCGCGGTATTTTCATAACCATCAATGCTCAAGACACTTTTTCAAGGTTACTTGCAGGAAGTTTGACCTTAACATTTTTTTTCTCATTTTATATTAATATGGGCATGGTCACAGGCATACTACCTGTGGCAGGATTACCTTTACCTTTAGTCAGTTACGGTGGTTCATCGATGATGACGCTAATGGCAAGTTTCGGTATCCTAATGTCTATACAAACGCACAGAAAATTATTAACCACATAATAATAAATGAGGTGTCAACAAATGAGCAAAATCTTTTTGATACGCTTACTTGTTTTCATAACAAGTATTTTATTTTTATCTATGGCGGCTTATGCTGCTGACACTCCTTTTATTGACCGGCCTGAAGTCAAAGCTTTTATTCATGAAATGGTTAAAAAAAATCATTTTAATGAAAATGAACTCACCATCTTGTTCAAGCATGTCAAAGTTAGGTCTTCGGTGATGAAAAGTGTAAGAGCACCTCTTGAACAAAGGCCCTGGCATACTTATCAAAGATTATTTGTGACCGAATGGCGCATTCGCAAAGGCGTTGAATTTTGGGACAAACACCACGAAGCGTTAACACAGGCTGAGAAAAAATACGGTGTTCCTGCAAGCATCATTGTTGCAACGATTGGTGTTGAATCGAAATACGGATTGCATACCGGCGAATATCCCGTGATAGATGCATTAACCAATATTGGTTTTAGCGGAAGCCCGCGTGCGGCCTTTTTCAAATATGAATTGGAACAATTTTTATTATTAACGCGCGAACAACATTTAGACCCGCTAAAAGTTATGGGGTCTTATGCAGGTGCCATTGGTCAACCGCAATTTATGCCTAGCAGTTATAGACGTTACGCGGTAAGTTACAGCGGCAACAGTCAAATTGATTTATCACATAATGAACGTGACATCATATTTAGCATTGCCAATTATTATAATAGTAAAGGCTGGAAAACAAATGAGTCCGTAGTAATTCCTGCATCTATTGTTAACAACAAATTCGATATTTACTTAAACAAAAACAATGACGTTAAAGACGTGAAAATTGTTCCCAAATCCACGTTTTCGCATTATGAAAATAATTATAAAAAAGAAATGCATAAACCTTATAAAGTGATTGAATTAAAAAGTTATTGGGGCAATGAATATTGGTATGGGTTTCATAATTTTGATGTGATAAAACGCTATAATTCAAGTGATTTATATGCGATGGCTGTTTTTCAATTAAGCCGTTATATTGCTACGCTTAAGGAGAAGTTAAACGATGCTTAATCACATCTTGTCATGCCAGCATGCCTTCAGCTGGCATCCAGTTTGCATGCCCATTAACTTGCGGGCTCGTATCAGTCATATAGCTTTCATTATGCTTTTTTTATGTTTAACTTTATTAACCGCATGCAGCACTGTCAGAAAAGATGGACCGCCACGTTATGATATCGATGTTTCTCATATTCCGGATGCTAAGCCCAAAGTAGAAGCATTGAGTAGAATTGGAAATAAACCTTATGTTGTTTTTGGCAAACGCTATTATGTGATGAATTCCAGTAAAAATTATAAAGAACGCGGTATTGCTTCATGGTATGGCACCAAATTTCATGCACGCCACACATCAAGCGGCGAGCGTTATAATATGTTAGCCATGACAGCAGCGCACCGATCTTTACCGCTGCCTACGTATGTACAAGTTAAAAATTTACATAATGGTAGAAAAATTATTGTAAAAGTTAATGATAGAGGGCCTTTTGAATCAGGTCGATTAATTGATTTATCTTATGCTGCTGCAAAAAAATTAGGAATGGTGGGCCATGGTACGACACGAGTTGAAGTCACTGCTATAGATCCAAGAGCATATCATCGTGAAAGCACCCATGCTCCGGTGTTTTTAGCCAAAAATACTAAACATCATACGCCGCCTGCAACACATCAGGCCAAACAAACAGTATATTTGCAAGTAGGCGCATTTAGCAACAGAACTTATGCTGAAAAATTACAAAAGCGTATACAATCGGTTATTCATTCTCCCGTGCATATCACTAAACTGCAAAAATCAAAAATCCTTTATTGTGTGCGAATCGGGCCTATTTATGACCAAGCATCTGTATCAAAAATCAATCAACAATTAAATTCATTGGGATTATATAAATGGGTTTCAATTATCAAACAACAATTAAATCCTTTAGATTTAAACAACAATGTGGTGGCATAAATGAATCGAGATTAAATAATGGCTATTATCATCTCTATTTTAGGTATCATACTTACCATTTTTTTTATTGTGGGCATACATGAATTTGGACATTTTATTGTTGCACGCATGTTGGGCATTAAAGTTCTGCGATTTTCTATAGGTTTTGGCAAACCTTTCTACCGTTGGTATGATAAAAAAGGCACTGAATATGTACTTGCCCCTATTCCTTTAGGCGGCTATGTTAAAATGCTGGATGAAACGGAAGACCAAGTACCCAAAGAAGAATTACATTTAGCCTATAATCGCCAACCCATTTATAAACGCACGTTAGTCATTCTTGCCGGACCTTTTTTTAATTTTATGCTGGCATTGATAATTTATTGGTTTATCTTCCTCATAGGTTTTACTTCCATCATACCTTTGATAGGAAAAGTTTTGCCTGGTTCCATCGCTGCTAATGCTGGTTTAAAACCACAAAATGAAATCATTAGCATTGATAATCGTCCTACCAAAAACTGGTCCAATGTTTTGATTCGTCTTATTCCCTTTATAGGTGATCATGATACGCTTGTTGTTGAAACAAAACCACTACATGGCAATACAGCTACCAAACATACCCTTAATCTGCAAACATGGAAAATTGACGAATTAAAACCTGATCCTTTGACAAGTTTAGGAATAGAACCTTATATACCTAGCACACCTATACCAAAATATCTGATACGTACGATTCAATATGGACCTATGACGGCCCTATCTCATGCAAATCAAAATACTATAGATTTTATTTATTTAAACTTTTTATTTATGGGTAAAATAATAACAGGCAAAGTTTCTTTGCAAAGCCTTGGGGGCCCTATCAGTATTTTTCAAGGCGCAGGGACAGCGCTTAATACGGGGATTTTACCTTTCTTTAGCTTTTTAGCTTTTTTAAGTATTGCCATCGGCGTCATTAATGTATTGCCCATCCCCGGGTTAGACGGTGGGCATCTACTTTTTTATTGCATAGAATTTATTACACGTCGTCCTGTATCACCTGCGCTGCAGCTTTTATTAATTCGTTTTGGGTTGATTCTATTAATGTTGTTGTTAGCACAAGCTGTATCGAATGATTTAATGCGATTGTAGAATACCCCCTTTTTCAAGGGGGGTTGTTAGGGATTTTTTCTAACGACGACGCCCAGAATGATTGTTATTTTCCCGAGGAGCCATTTCAACACCCTCAGGATTAGGAGCTTTAGCTTCTTCTCTTCTTGGTGATGTTCTCACTGCATCTTTAACTTTTATTCTTGCCCTTGCTAAATCATTATCTAATTTTTCTTTATTTTCCGGATCCGCTGCTTGTGCTTTATGATAAGCAAGAACCTCTTTTGCAAATAAATTTGCAACTTTATACCTGGAGGTATCTGAAATCGTACCCTGATTCATACTTAAATCCAAATCTTTAAGCGTATGAGCATGGCTTGATATAGTTTTAGTCGTAACTTTTTCATCAATTTCCAATCGATCATTAAGGCTTCTCGCAGAATGTTCTGACTGACCTGTACCCCAATATTGAAAAGTATCAATCGCAGCCTGACTTCCACTTCTTATTCCGCGCCAGATACCCATACCTATATTAAAAGGCATTGTTATAGCAGTGCCAATACCGAGACCTGCAATAAAGGCCAAGGGTTTTAATATTTTTGGAATACTATCCGAATCCCAAACATGTTCCATCACAAAATTGAAAGCTTTATAAAGACTCGCAGTAAATCCAGAAACGACTCCCAAGACAGGCCCAACTGCTAATCTATCTACAACAGAAGGCACAGCTCCTCTAAGCCATGAACCACCGCCTGCATCGGCTGCCGCTGATTCTCTAATTAAATCAGTATTTACGCCTTGCACAGTAGTCTTAACACATCCTAGATAACCTCTTCCCGTTGCCATATGAAACGCGGTTCTACAAAAACCGTAAGCAAAATTCAAAGGAGAAAGTGCCACTGCCATCATCACTGAAAATGCTTTTTTTAAGAAGGAATTGTCCCTTCCTCCTCCTGCATTGATAATACGCGACCAAGCTTCATAAAACCCGCCTGCAACCGCAGGTAATGCAAGTATTCCTAGAACTCCCCAACCGATAGGATTGGTGACAAGTCCCAAAGCACTTACAGCACTGCCTAAGGCAGGGCCTATACCTAACCAGGGTATGTTTACTGTTAAAAATGAAGCTACAGCAGGAAAAGCTGTCGCAGTAATCCAAGTTCCTAGCGTTGATAATACCGGAAATATTACTGGTGACGATGCAATAATTGCGAGAGCACTACTAATAGCACTTCCCGCAGCTGTCCATCCTGCTGCAGCCAACGTTGCAGCGGCAATGGGAAACCAAATGAAAACTGTGGGTAATGCATTATCTAGAATATGCAAAATACGCCAGCGCCAGGTTCTTCCTCTGAAAATATTTGTTATAGGATCGACGATTATGTCGTATATCCATTGACCAAAATCCATAAAATTCACCTCATTATGTACAATGTGATTATAGCATAAAATTCAATGAGTTGTTCAAATTAAGTATCATATTAAATATTAATTTATTTATTAAACAATAGGTTACATACTCCTTATGAAAAGTTTATTGCATAATGCCTATAAAAACCCTATAGTGCCTGGTCATAAGCCTATAATATACATGCAGTTATGAAATCTCCGACTATACGCATTCAACAAGCTTCTCTCAACTATCAGGACACTTTTTTATTTAATAATCTCAATTTAACTCTGCATCCAGGCAAAACTACTTGCTTGTTAGGCCCTAGCGGTGTGGGAAAAACGACTTTACTACGCATACTTGCTGGACTTATTTCGCCGCAAAATGCTTGCTTTCAAGGTGATATAAGTTGCGATTCATCGATTCCATTACCTCATCTTGTTGCATACATGGCACAAGAAGACAACTTACTTCCATGGATGAATGCCTTAGACAATGCTTTATTAGGATCTAGATTAAGAGGTGATTTTACAGAAAATCTAAGTATGAAAGCAACCCTGTTATTTTCAAAAATGGGTTTAGAAAACATACAACACAAATTTCCTAAACAATTATCTGGAGGTATGCGTCAACGTGTTGCACTCATACGTACGCTTATGGAAGATAAACCCATTGTATTAATGGATGAACCATTTGCATCCTTAGATGCTATTACACGTTTTACTTTACAAAATTTAACATCTGACTTATTAAAAAACCGTACTGTTTTCTTAGTCACTCATGATCCATTAGAAGCGTTACGCTTGGCAGATGAAATTTATATTTTAGCCGGACAACCCGCTGATTTAAGATTATTCGAGACATTCGACACAGTAACACCGCGTGATTTACATCATCCTGATATGTTGCAAAAACAAGCCCTGCTCTTTCAAGCATTAACAAAAGCCAAGGACATGAGCATATGTATTTAATGACTAGAGGCAGCATGCTAATACTAGGGCTATTTTTGATTTGGCAAGCACTGGTTTTTATTTTTCAATTGCCGCCTTATATTTTGCCTGGCCCTTGGCAAGTGTTAACAACGCTTTATACTCATTCGAATTTAATTATTCATGAAGCTATTCCTACTATTATTGAAACACTACTGGGCTTAGTATTGGGCATGCTGTTAGCTTGTGTGGCGGCACTTATCATGGCTTATTTCAAACCGTTAAGCCTGTGGTTTTTACCTTTAATGATTATAAGTCAAGCCATTCCAATTTTTGCTATTGCACCTTTATTGGTGATTTGGTTTGGTTATGGCATGGCATCTAAAATTATTTGCACGGTGCTTATGATCTTTTTTCCCATTGCCAGTGCGTTTTTTGATGGATTATGTCATACCGAAACACGTTGGTTAGATTTAGCCAAGACCATGAATGCCAAAAAAACCCGTGTGTTTTTTTACATTAGAATACCTGCAGCAATGCCGCGTCTGGCATCAGGTTTAAAAATAGCTGCGGTATTTGCACCTATGGGTGCCGTCATTGGAGAATGGGTAGGTGCAAGCCGTGGGTTAGGCTATTTAATGTTAAATGCCAATGCTCGCATGCAAATTGATTTAATGTTTGCGGCCTTGTTTGTGATTGTTTTACTTTCGATGCTGCTTTATTTTGTGGTGGACAGGCTCGTCTCGCGGTTTGTACGCAGGACCTTAGTATTGGGGTGATCCCACAGCCGCTTCAAAATTTCAATAATTTTTTTATTCCCCTCGGGAAAAGTAAAATTATCAAGTTCAGTGACATCAATCCATTTAATTACTTGACCTTCCATGCCCAATGCATGACCTGTATAAGCCGTGATAACCCAGGTGTCTAATAAAACATTGGATTCTTGATTGTGGTAATGAACTTTGATCAAAGGATTGGCGGTTTCGATGAAAATACCAATCTCTTCTTGAAATTCACGCTTTAACGCATCAAAAACAGTTTCATCTTTTTCAACTTTTCCGCCTGGAAATTCCCAAAAGCCAGCTTTGGTTTTAGACAAAGGGCGTTCAGCAATCAAAATTTTTTTATTTTGATCGAGAACGACCCCTACTGCAACATGAACTAAGTCAAGCTGCCGTGACATTGTTTATACTTTTTACCTGAACCGCAAGGACAGGGTTCATTACGGCCTACTTTGGGTGAGCTGCGAACATCAGCGAGTGATACTACGTTTGCATTTTTTTCTTCAACCATGACATCATCCTGGTTCACAGAATCATGATGGAATTGCATCTTAAAATTGGAAGCTGCGCGGCGCTTGGCTTCGACTTGTTCCACGTCTTCTTCCTTGCGAATTTCAAATTTGCTTAGTATTGAAATCACTTCGTAATTCACACGGTCTAATAAAGCCATGAATAATTCAAACGCTTCGCGTTTATATTCTTGTTTAGGATTTTTTTGGGCATAGCCGCGCAAATGTATGCCTTGACGTAAATAATCCATAGCGGCCAAATGTTCACGCCAAAAATTATCTAAGGTTTGCAGCATGACCGCTTTTTCAAATTGGCGCATACCTGCTGCGCCTACTTGTTCTTCTTTCTTTTTATAACTATCTTTAATGTGTTGTTGAATACGCTCGCGTAAATTTTCTTCGTGCAGCGCTTCTTCTTTTTCTAACCATTCATGAATAGGTAGTTGTAAGTTAAAATCTTGTTCAAGTTTACGCTCTAAACCAGGGATGTCCCATTGTTCTTCCAAACTTTGGGGGGGGATAAATTGATTCATCATCGTATTAATCACTTGATGACGAATATCTTCTATCGTATCCACAATGGTTTCAGCCGTGAGCAATTCATCACGTAAGGTGTAAATCACTTTACGTTGTTCATTGGCAACATCATCATATTCCAATAATTGTTTACGAATATCGAAGTTATGGGCTTCAACCTTGCGTTGCGCGTTTTCAATGCTGTTTGATAATAAACGCGATTCCAGTGCAACATCTTTTTCCACACCGATACGTTTCATAATACCGGTTAAACGATCACCCCCGAAAATACGCAAAAGATTATCTTCCAATGAAAGATAAAAACGTGATTTACCAGGATCACCTTGCCGGCCAGATCGACCGCGTAATTGATTATCGATGCGTCGTGATTCATGCCGTTCTGTGCCTAAAATATATAAGCCGCCAGCTTTAATCACTTGTTGATTTCTTTGTTGCCAATCGCTGGTACGTTTTGCGATTTCTTCTGCTGATGGGTCCGATAATCCTTTTATTTCTGCCTGTAAGCTGCCACCCAATACAATATCGGTACCACGACCTGCCATGTTGGTTGCAATAGTAACTGCACTAGGGCGTCCTGCTTCTGCTATAATGCGGGCTTCTTGTTCATGAAACTTCGCATTTAACACATTGTGCGGAATATTCATTTTTTTAAGTAAGCCAGATAAATATTCTGATGTTTCAACAGAGGTCGTGCCTACTAAAATAGGCTGGCCTGCTGCACGCGATTTTTTTACATCCTCAATAATCGCATTAAATTTTTCCGCTCCAGACATAAACACAAAATCAGCATTGTCTTCGCGTATCATAGGCATATTGGTCGGTAAAACCACCACTTCTAAACCATAAATCTGCTGAAATTCATAAGCTTCAGTATCAGCTGTACCTGTCATGCCGGAGAGTTTTTGATAAAGACGGAAATAATTTTGGAAAGTAATGGAAGCTAAGGTTTGATTTTCTTGACGAATTTGCACACCTTCTTTTGCTTCAACAGCTTGATGCAAGCCATCTGACCAACGGCGGCCAGGCATGGTGCGTCCGGTATGTTCATCGACAATGACAACTTCACCATGTTGCACAATGTATTCCACATCACGATGAAATAATGAATGTGCTCGCAGGCCAGCATTTAAATGATGCATTAACATTATATTATTTGCATCATAAAGGCTTTCATCTTCTTTAATTAAGCCGGCTTCCGTAAATAATTTTTCTACATGCGGATGGCCTTCTTCCGTGATATAAGCTTGTTTGGATTTTTCATCGACAGAATAATCACCCGGACCATCTTTCACTTCTTGTTTTTTAAGCTGTGGAATGAGCTTATTAATAGCAAGATAAAGCTCGGTGCTATCTTCGGCTGCACCTGAGATAATTAATGGCGTACGTGCTTCATCAATTAAAATCGAATCGACTTCATCCACAATGGCATAATGCAGTGGACGCTGCACTTTATCAGCCGTGCTAAACGCCATGTTATCCCGTAAATAATCAAAACCAAATTCATTATTAGTACCGAAAGTAATGTCTGCTGCGTATGCTGCTTGTTTTTCTTGCGGAGACATATTTGCAAGAATAACGCCTGTGGTCAAACCCAAGAAATTATAAATAGGGCCCATCCATTCCGCATCACGTTTGGCAAGGTATTCATTGACAGTCACAATATGCACGCCTTTTCCAGACAATGCATTTAAATAAGCAGCCATTGTTGCAGTTAATGTTTTACCTTCACCGGTACGCATCTCAGCAATGTTTCCGCCATGCAATACCATCGCCCCTAATAATTGCACATCAAAATGCCGCATATTAAGCGTGCGCTTTCCTACTTCACGCACCACTGCAAATACTTCTGGCAACAAATTATCTATTGTTTCGCCCTGCTGTAAACGCTGTCTGAATTCTTGCGTTTTAGCTTGTAATGCGGTATCCGTAAGCGCTGATATAGCAGGTTCCAGTACGTTGATGTTATCAACTACTTTCCACATACGCTTGAGTACGCGTTGATTTCGATTTCCAAAAAGTTGTGCGAATATTCGATTTAGCATAAAGTTCATCGATGAAGTTGAAAATAGTCTGGAAGCATTACCTAATTTGCGAGAAAAGTCAAATTGTTATAAAGAATTGTTGCCCCATGAACAAATCACGGGGCGACAGAAAATTATACCGCTTGCGCTGCTGGTTGTCCCATAGGACCCCCAATAGGCGCTGGAACAGGCTGTGGTGCGCCCGCAGGAACGGGAACTGGCTGTGCAGCAGGTTGTTGTGGAACCGGCACTGGCATAGGTGGTCTTGGTACAACCGCAGGAGCAGAAGCGACTACGGGCTGACCATATGGTCTTGCTGATGGCATAGGAGGATAATAAGCAACAGCACGAGGATTTTCCCAATGGCTAGGTACCCAATCCCAACGTTTACACATACCTATGCCCGACAAACGTGCACATTGCCAGTGACCAGAAATCCATACACCGCGATTTCTTGAATATTCGCAGACCCTATGTTGGTTCATCCAAACACCGTTGTAATAACCCACTGCTACATTATGACAAGTTACAAAGCCTCGAGGTGGAACAAAAACTTCTCGAGTAGGTGGAACAGTAGAAAAAATAATATTGATATTTGCCATCGCGTTCATACTTATCGTAGCAAGTAGTCCTGCAACCAAGATGGAATAAAAGCGTATCATATACACAACCTCTATTATATTAGGTAAAAATAAGCACATCATTCTAAATGAAGCAAAATCAATTTTCCAGTTTTCTAGCTATCATAATGTAAAATCTATAAACTAAATGCCATGACACAGATCACCATAAATCATTATTTGCAACAGAATGGCCAAACGCTAGGCAATTTATTAAACAAATTAAATCAACTCAAGCATTGGAATAAAGTACTGCGAGATTGCCTGGGAGATGAGGCACATCTCATGGATCATTGCCATGTGGTTAATTTATCGGGCAATTCTTTAATTGCTATTGCGGATAGTCCGCATTGGCTTACCCTGCTGCGATTTCGTATCCCAGATTTATTACCTAAAATTCGGCAACATCAAGGGTTGGAGCAGGTTAAAGCTATTTGTTGTAAAGCACAGCCTGCTATTCATCATAAAAGACCTAAAAAAGTGCAACAAAATCGGCTGAAACTTAAGCCTGAAACTGCGGCGGTTATGCTTGAAACAGCGAAGAAGTTAAAGGATGAGAAGATAAGGGCTATTTTAGAGAGGATTGCGGGGTATGGATTCTAGCAGATACGTGCAGATCAGCAGCACCCTCATCCGCCCTTCGGGCACCTTCTCCCACCGAAAAGCGCGGTGGGAGAAGGGAATTAGCTATGGCTATCTAGGTATCAAACGCCAACAACGGTCTTACATAGGAAATAGGCGCATCAGCCGTATCAGTAAAGGTCACATATTCCCAAGCATCTTGTGTTGCTATTAATTTACACAATAACGTGTTATTCAATGCATGACCTGATTTAAAACCGCTAAAGCTGCCAATAAGACTGGAACCTAAAAGATAAAGGTCGCCAATGGCATCCAAAATTTTATGTTTCACAAATTCATCTTCGTAACGTAAACCGTCTTCATTAAGTACGCGGAAATCATCAACCGCCACCGCATTATCAAGACTTGCACCACGCGCCAAGTTCATTGAGCGTAGACGATCAAAATCTGACTTAAATCCAAAGGTACGTGCACGGCTGACTTCTTTCACATAAGACGTGCTAGAAAAATCCAGTGTTGCCGACTTGCTGTGCGATTTAAATACAGGATGGTCAAATTCAATACCAAAGGTAACTTTAAACCCTTCAAAAGGTTCAAAGCATGCCCATTTGTCGCCATCTTTCACAGTAATTTTGCGTTTGATACGAATAAAACGTTTAGCAACATTCTGCTCTTGTATGCCAGCAGATTGAATCAAAAATACAAAAGGTGCCGCACTACCGTCCATAATAGGTATTTCAGCCGCAGTCACATCGATATAAGCATTATCAATACCCAAACCGGCGAGCGCGGACAATAAATGCTCTACGGTGGAGACGCGTATCCCATCTTTTAACAAAGAAGTCGATAACCGTGTATCGCCAACATACTCTGCGCGGGCTGGTATTTGAATGATAGGATCAATATCGATACGTTGAAAAATAATACCTGTGTTAGGCGGTGCAGGACGAAGAGTCAATTCAGCACGTTCTCCGCCATGTAGTGTAATACCTGTTGCCTTAATAACATTTTTTAAGGTTCTTTGTTTAATCATTCCTATATCACTTTTTATACAATTTTATATAATAGTAGCATAACCGATTGATTATTGAAATTAATAATCACCCTTAAGCCCCTTGGGGACACTTGGAGGCATTATAGTAATTTAACTTAATTCTGCAACTTTTACTGTTAATAAAATGCAATAAACTTCAATAATTGTGTAAATTTAAACCTTTTATGCTCGCCCTATCCCAAAATACTCAAAGTCTGCTTCTCTCATATGTTTAGGATCGTATTGATTTCGACCATCTAGTATCACTCGTTTTCGCATCAGTTTTTTCATTAAATCTAAATCTGGATAACAAAAAGGCTTCCATTCCGTGACCAAAACTAATGCATCTGCATTTTTTAATGCATCGTATTGATGATCTACAAAAGAAAGTTTACCTGATGCTAACCATGCTTCAGGCAAATGATATTTAGCCGTTGGAATAGCAACTGGATCGTATGCCAACACTTGCGCATTCCTGGCTATTAAATGCTCTAACAAAACTAATGAAGAGGCTTCACGCATATCATCGGTACCAGGCTTAAACGATAACCCCCAAACACCTATGACAACATCGGTCAAATCAGCCCCAAATAGCTCAATAATTTTATTAGGCAACACTTGCTTTTGATGATAATTACGTTCTTCTACCGCTCGCATAATTTTAGCATCAAAGCCGCGCTCTTCTGCCATTTTTATCAGAGCTTTTACATCTTTTGGAAAACAAGAACCTCCATAACCGCAACCCGGATTAATAAAAGAACTGCCTATACGCGAATCTGAGCCTATACCTAACCGAACATTTTCAATATCCACACCCATGCGGTCACAAAGCATGGCCATTTCATTCATAAAAGATATTTTGGTAGCCAGCATGGCGTTGGCTGCATATTTAGTCATTTCAGCATCTTTAATATTCATGAAATAAATTTTTTCGGGATTGCGCATAATAGGATTATATAACTCTAACATAATGGTTTTTGCTTTTTTAGAAGATAAACCAATAATAATTCTATCTGGTTTCATAAAATCATCAATGGCTGCACCTTCACGCAAAAATTCAGGATTGCTGACCATATCCACTTTTATATCCAATCCACGTTTTGCAATTTCATCATGAATAATAGATCTAACTTGATCTGCAACACCTACCGGTACCGTGGATTTATCCACTACCACACAATATTCAGTAATGGTAGAACCAATATTTCGTGCAGCTTCCAAAACATATTGCAAATCTGCAGAACCTGCATCATCGCTCGGTGTGCCTACCGCAATAAAAATAACTTGCGGATGGTCTAACATGATCTCGGTCAATGATGTAGCAAAATGCAAACGATCTTGTTCAACATTAGAGATCACCATCGCATCAAGGCCAGGTTCATAAATAGGCATTTGACCTTTTTTTAAATTTTCAATTTTTTGTGTATTAACATCCACGCAAGTGACTCTATTGCCCAACTCAGCAAAACAAGCACCCGTGACCAAACCCACATAACCTGCTCCAATCACTGCGATTTTCATGGTTTATTACTCTTATATATGCGTACTTGATCACCGCGTTTATTTGCAAAAACCTGGATGGGCTGCTGTTCATGCATTTCTTGCAATAGAGGCGCATCGCTATATAAATTATTTTTTTCCAAACGCAACGCAATATATTGATATTGTTTCCATTCGCCATTTTTAACAATATTTATATTTTTAAACTTTTTTTCTTTTTCAAAAAGATCATTACCAAAATGATTTGAATAATACATTACCAAAATATCATTACTAAATATTTTTGAATCAGTCGAGGTGTTTTGCGAAAGCCAAGCACCTGCATCTCGAATGTATCGTTTGGAATGACCAAATTCAAAAATACCGCCTAGAGAATTTATCACAATAAACATTCCTAATAAAACGATAGGCCATTTTTTATGTTGCCAGGTGCTATAAAAATGTTGCAGTGCAAACGGTACCCATATCATGATCACCAGTGACAAGGCAATTAAATAACGTTTAGATAAAAACATGTGTTCAAACAAAAATAGCCCAGTGATAATGACGTTGATAAACAAATAGCCCCATAACACTAACTGGGTAGCACTGCTTGCTTTTAATAATTTTTTAGACCAAGCATACATCGCAAAAATGCTATAAAGAAGCGAAACATTTTTAATGGCACTTATGACATACCAGACAATTAAGGTGATAAATAAAATCCAGCCAGCAGAACGTTCGGCAAAATGGCTTAAAACATGTTGGGATAAATGCGCAGTACGCATCTTGTAATCTAATACCAGCTGCGAAAATCCATGAGTAAGTTGTAACGGCAGTTCGCTTAGACGACCTAAATTATTGGGGGATGCGATAAAAATCCATAAACTTAATCCTATGCCCATGCATAACATTAATGCATTCATTTTAAAAAACGATTTAATGCGGGACATAAACGGTAAACTGCGATTTAGTAAAGTTAAAAAAGGCAGTAATATTAAAAAAATTGCACCTTCAATACGAAATAAAGTAGCAATCACCAAGCTTAAACACCAGGCTATCGCATAAAACCAGCGCTGATTATGAAAAAATTGTAATAATAAATAAATGGAGAGCAAATAAAATGCCCAAAAACCATGGTCGCGAATAATATAATACTTAACAGAATTAAATTCATTGGAAAGTAAAATAACAATGGCGGCAAACCAAAGTAAGGATGTTTCTTTTATTTTATCTTGATTAAGCCATGCAACAATTTTTAGAAATACAATAACTGTGAAAATCGAAAATATTCCATCTAATAAATAGGCAGAAAAAACATAAGGTACATGGGAAATATAAACAAGACCTGCAATTAGCACTGAATAAAATGGCCATTTTGCCTGATTACACGCATGCATGGCTGCATTAAGGCCTTGCGATAACGTTTCAGCACTTTGCAGGTAACATACGCCATCATTATTAATGACAGACCCGCTTATAGCACTCCAGACTGATACCATAAGACTGCTTATAACAACACAAACATAAATGGAAAAATAACGTGAATTTACGCCATACATTCTTTAAATTCCCTAAGCATCATTTGAAAATCATCAGCTAACTCCGGATGTTTTAAGGCATATGCTATCGTTGCCTGCAAATAACCCAACTTACTGCCGCAATCAAACCGTTTTCCTTGAAATTGGAAAGCATGCACTGTTTCAATCTCTAGCAGCTTCGCAATCGCATCTGTTAATTGAATTTCACCGCCTGAACCGGCCGCTGTATTTTCTAAAAAATCAAAAATAGCAGGTGTTAAAATATAACGACCTACTACACCTAAATTCGATGGCGCATCAAATGGATCTGGTTTTTCTACAATGTCATGGACCGCGCATACGTGGACATCAGTCGCTGCAACATCCACTACCCCATATTTCTTTGTCTCGTGCGGGGCGATTTTTTCAACCGCTATCACACTATTTTGTGTCTTATCAAAAACGCTCATCATTTGCTGCAAACAGGTTCTTTCATTACCATCGATCAAATCATCGGCCAACAGCACGGCAAAAGGCTCATTGGACACCAACTGTTTTGCGCACAGCACAGCATGTCCTAACCCTCTGGGCGATTTTTGACGTACATAAGCACATGAAACACCTTCTGGTAATATATTTTGCACTAAGGCTAAAAGGTCTTCTTTCCCGCGCTCAAGCAAATTGAATTCTAATTCAAAATTAGAATCAAAATGATCTTCAATAG
>CAYVRW010000009.1:0-34861 GCA_964453575.1 uncultured Coxiellaceae bacterium
CTTCCGGTGGATTTTGTAAATCTGCATCCATAGTGATCACAATATCACCACGAACACGTTCAAATCCCGCCATAATGGCCATGTGTTGTCCAAAATTACCGTTAAATTCAATCACCCGGATTTGCTCAGGTCTACGTTCATGCAATTGCTGTAGAATTTTGCTCGATTGATCTTTGCTGCCATCGTTAGTCAAAATAATTTCATAAGGCTTTGCCAGAGCATCCAAGGTAGACGTAAGTCGTCTAAAGAGTTCTTCTAAATTTTTTTCTTCATTATAAACAGGAATCACAATGCTAATATAAGGTCTTTGCTGCAACATCTTTTCGCCTCTAACTGGTTAGGTTAAGAATTATATTATACAATTGCATAAATTCTACTATTTTTTATACCTATGAATGCAAAAAAAATTTACGAAATATTTTCACGGTTCAAAAAAGCCAATCCCACTCCCACTACTGAATTGGTTTATCACAGTCCTTTTGAATTATTGGTGGCTGTGATACTTTCTGCGCAAGCAACCGATACTTCTGTTAATAAAGCAACCAAAATCTTATTTCCCATAGCTAATACTCCTGAAAAAATACTTGCTTTGGGTGAGGAAAAACTAAAATCCTATGTCAAATCCATAGGTTTGTACAAAACAAAATCAGCTAATATCATCAAGATGTGTCATCTGCTTATCACAAAACATCATGGCAAAGTACCTCATGATAGAGAAGCCCTAGAAGAACTCCCGGGTGTTGGACGAAAAACAGCAAATGTCATACTAAACACTTATTTTGGCGAACCAGTCATTGCGGTTGATACCCATATTTTTCGAGTTGCACAACGCATTGGTTTGGCTAAAGGTAATACGCCTTTGGAAATTGAAAAACAATTAGTCAAAAAAATTCCCAAAGAATTTTTACATGATGCGCATCATTGGCTTATTTTACACGGACGCTATGTTTGTGTGGCACGTAAACCGAAATGTCCGGAGTGTATTATTAGGGATTTGTGTGAGTTTCCGGATAAAACGCCATCCTAACCTAAGTCCTAAGCAGAAATGTGCAGATCGGCAGCACCCTCATCCGCCCTATCGGGCACCTTCTCCCACCGAAAAGCGCGGTGGGAGAAGGGATTCTCGGCTAGAAATAATATTGGAACTGCAAGGTAATTACGTTTGCAGAATTACCGCTGCCAGTTGGCCCTGGTACGAGCGAGCCTGAAGAAGTATCCGATTTACCATAATTGACATCGCGGCGAAGCTCTAAACTTTGCAGTGTATTTCTCCAGAATGAAGTGTTCACCGCAAAGGAATAACGCTTGGCTGGCAGGCCTATCGCCAAAGCATCATCACTTAATTGATAGCTTCCGCTGATCGATGTTGGATAGGTAATCCAAGGGATGTTATATATCACTTCAAGATTTGCTGCTTGTGGTTTTGCTCCATCATCATTAAACGTCATATCCTGAACATTAAAACTAGTCGATGCAAGAATGTATTCTGCGATCATCTGCCAATTGTCACCTAAACTAAATTTAATATTAAAATCATAAGCAGGCACTCTATGCACTAAACTTTCATTGCCTGTTGCCACTTGAAAAACGAACGGGTTAGGTATATTGGTCGCACCGCCGTATACAAACGTTTCAATGGGGCCGCCAAAACCGCCAAACTGCGGTGGATTACTGGTATTATTACCGGTAAATTGCATGCCAAGCGAATCCGCTATATTACCTATCACCCCTGCACCAATAATGGCTCGGTATTTTTCTTGTTTAAAGGAATAACTTACATTAAGACCGCCATTATTGATATTATGACTGCCGCCTGGATGGGCTGGGCCGCCAAAAATATAGCCGTTTATAAGTAATGAATTTTCTTGCTGTGATTTATAACCAATCACCAGCGCTCTTACCAACGTTCTAGCTAAAATTTGGGTAAGCGGACTACTGACCATCGTGCTCGAATAAACACCAAATGGAACAAACATTTGACCCACACTTCCATAAAAAGGTGATTGGGTAAAATCACCTAATATGATGAAACCTTTTTTCACAAAAACACGTGAATTAAGCGCGCGATCATTGGAACTGAATGCACCGGTGTCAGTACCGATATTATTATCATAAGCAAATTCAAAATAGGCTGAAGTCCATGGACTTGGGCCCATGATATAAGCATCAAGGTTAACCGAAGTTAAATCAATATCACTTGAGCCTTCAATGTTTGGTCCCTTTTTTCCTAACGCTTGGGCTTCCACAAGACCGCTTAACAAAATGTGTGACCCTATTGCTTTACCTCGAGGACGGCCCAATGCTGCTAGACGTAAATCAATGCTTTTATCAATATTTAACAACATAATATCTTCATTGATACTAGGGCTATTGACGATTAAATCACCGCCTGCAAATTCCAATGGAACGCCAATGTAAGGGCCGCTTGACACAAAGGATTGTCCTGGAACGTCTAAATCCATAGGCAAATACAAGGGACCTCGGGTAGGTAAATCCGTAGGGCCTTCGATTTGCGAGTTACCTGACGCATTAGTGCCATCGTTCAATGCCGATGACTTATTGACTGGGGGCGTAAGCATGAGAGGAGGCTTAGTCGTTTTTTTATTTTTTCTAATGATTGATTTTTTGGGGGCGGTAGATGAATTTGTAAGTGCAAAAACCGGCTCAACCATTAACCCCAGCAAAGATAAACATAAAAAAAACGGAGTAAACCGTGCTTTCATAACTCGCTCCTCGTTTTGTTAAAAATTCTTGTAAGTTGATAAAGTTACCACACATTTAAAATCAATCTCAAGAAAATATTTTTATTTTTTTCCCAGACAAAAATGACCGATAATTAAATATGGATTGCAGGAACGATAGCTTATCCGTTACACTTGGCAGACTTTTACACTAAATAGTCCACATGAAAATCGACCAGCTACTAAAACCGGGTATTTTTGGCAATTGTCTTGCATTGCTCGCGGGCGCAATATTGACATTAGCTTTTGCGCCTTTTTTTATCTTCCCACTGGCTATCCTATCCCCCGCCCTATTATTAGCTCTTTGGCTCCATTTAACGCCAAAACAAGCTTTTTTACGCGGTTGGCTTTTTGGTTTAGGATTGTTTGGTACGGGCGTTTATTGGGTTTTTATCAGCATCCATACTTATGGGAATGCATCCATCTTATTGGCAGGATTTATTACCAGTGTATTTATCGCTTTTTTAGCTTTATTTCCTGCTTATTGCGGATACTTACTTAATCGTTATTTTCCTTATCCAACAGAAGCAAAAATAATCTTTGCTTTTTCAAGCATCTGGCTTTTATTAGAATGGATACGCAGCTGGCTTTTTACAGGATTTCCTTGGCTATTATTAGGCGACAGCCAAATTTATTCGCCTCTTAAAGGTTATGCGCCCATCATGAGCGTTTACGGGGTTTCATTGGTTGTTTTGCTTAGCAGCGGCTTGCTCGTGAATAGCGTGATCAAAGCACACAAACATCATTATAAAAGCATGGTTCTCAATTTATTACTTATCGGTACCTTGTGGATTACAGGTTACGGTTTGTCCTTTCTTTCTTGGACCAAACCTCAAGGCTCACCTATACAAGTAAGTCTAATTCAAGGAAATATAGATCAGGGAGTAAAATGGTCTGATGATCATCTCGCATCAACCCTCAAGTTATATCACAAACTAACCCAGGAAAACTGGGGCAGTAAAATTATTATATGGCCCGAAAACGCCATACCGCTTTCTCTGCAAAATGCTATGCCTTTTGTTGATAAATTAGGCGAAGAAGCAAAAGATAATAAAGCAACCCTTATCACCGGGATACCTATTCAAAATGGTAACGAAAATAATTATTTTAATGCAGTCATTGCGGTAGGACATGATTTTAATTTTTATCTCAAACAAAGACTGGTTCCTTTTGGCGAATATACACCTTTTGCTAATTATCTTACGAAAGTTATGGATCATTTCAACATTCCCATGTCTAGCATGGTGCCTAGTAATCGAAAAACAAAACCTCTTTATGCACAAGGCATAGAAATTGCTACCTTTATTTGCTATGAAATTGCCTTCCCGGAACTTGTAAAACTGCAAAATGATAATATTGGAATATTACTTACGGTAAGTAACGATGCTTGGTTTGGCCACTCTATTGCATCATCACAACATATGGCCATGGCACAAATGCGGGCCATTGAACTTGCAAGACCCGTTCTTTTTGTGTCAAACACAGGAATAACGAGTATTATCAGGCCCAATGGCACTATTCAATCATCAATACCAGCTTTTCAAACTGCTGTATTAACCGATAAAGTTCAAGCCATGACTGGAAAAACATTATGGCAAAAACGCGGCATGGATTCACTGCTGCTCATGGCCATTTCATTCTTGATCATTTCTATTAAATCACAAAGAAAAGCAAAGAAAAAAGCGAGTTAAGCTAATATGGAAGAACAATACAATCCACAAAAAATTGAAGAATCTACACAACGACTTTGGGAGGAACGTAATTGTTTCAAAGCAGTCGAAGCAGTCAACCAGGAAAAGTTCTATTGCTTAACCATGTTTCCCTACCCTAGCGGCAGACTACATATAGGACATGCCCGTGTTTATACGATAGGGGATGTGATTAGTCGATATAATCGCATGCTGGGCAAAAATGTGATGCAGCCAATGGGTTGGGATGCATTTGGTCTTCCTGCTGAAAATGCTGCAATTAAACATAATATTCCTCCTGCTGAATGGACTTATAAAAATATTGATTTCATGCGCAATCAAATGAAACGATTAGGTTTTGCTTATGATTGGAGCCGTGAACTGACCACATGCTCGCCTGACTATTATCGTTGGGAACAATGGTTTTTCTTAAAAATGTATGAAAAAGGGTTGGTTTACAGAAAAAATGCTGAAGTTAATTGGGATCCTGTCGATCAAACCGTGCTTGCCAATGAGCAAGTCATCGATGGACGCGGTTGGCGCTCAGGTGCTTTGGTTGAACGCCGTGAAATTCCTCAATGGTTTTTTAAAATAACCCATTATGCTGAAGAATTATTAAAAGACATTGATAAACTTGAGCATTGGCCTGAACAAGTCCGAACCATGCAAAAAAACTGGATTGGAAAATCAGAAGGTGCCGAGGTTGTCTTTAAAACGGATGACTGTGATCTTACCATTTTTACCACCCGTCCCGATACATTGTTTGGTGTTACCTATATTGCCGTAGCACCGCAACATCCTCTTGCAAAAAAAGCTGCGCAACATAATCCGGCCATCCAAGATTTTTTAGATGCATGTAAAAATATTAAAGTTGCTGAAGCGGAAATGGCAACCATGGAAAAACGCGGTTTACCTTTAGGTTTAAACGCCATCCATCCTATTACGCATGAACCCATTCCCATTTGGGTCGCGAACTTTGTTCTTATGGAATATGGTGCTGGAGCCGTGATGGCTGTGCCTGCTCATGATCAACGCGACTTTGAATTTGCTAAACAATATGATTTACCCATCAAACAAGTGATCATACCCATTGATCAAACGGTTTGGGATTTTTCTAATGGTGCTTTCACACAACCTGGGGAATTAATTGATTCCATGCAGTTTACAGGTTTTACATCAAAAGAAGCGGTGGAGCAAATCATTGAGTTCCTTGAAAACCATGGCAAAGGTAAACGTAAAATCCATTATCGATTGCGAGACTGGAGTATTTCAAGACAGCGGTATTGGGGCGCGCCTATTCCCATGATTTATTGCGACACATGCGGGCCTGTTCCTGTGCCTGAGGAAGATTTGCCTGTGGTTTTACCGGAACAAGTGAATTTCACCGGTGTTACATCTCCACTTAAAGCGACACCTGCTTTTTATGAAACAACATGCCCACGCTGCAAAAAGCCCGCCCATCGCGAAACGGATACTTTTGATACTTTTTTTGAGTCATCCTGGTATTACGCACGCTTTGCTTGTAAAAAACAAGACAACATGATGTTAGATGGACGTGCCAATTATTGGGTGCCCGTCGATCAATATATAGGTGGTGTGGAACACGCTGTGCTGCATTTGCTGTATGCCAGATTCATTCACAAGGCATTACGTGATCTAGAATTATTAAACAGCGATGAACCTTTTACGCGTCTATTGACCCAAGGACATGTGCTAAACCAAGGCATTAAAATGTCCAAATCCAAAGGCAATATCGTCGACCCTGATGCGTTAATCGATAAACTGGGTGCAGATACCGTACGTTTATTTATTATTTTTGCAGCACCTCCTGAGCAAAATCTTGAATGGTCAGATAGCGGTGTTGAAGGTGCGCATCGATTTTTAAAACGTTTATGGGCATTCGCCTACGAGAACAGAGAAATCATTAGCAAACAAAATAACGCGCAAGATCCGGCTGAAATCAATTTTGATGAAATGGATAGTAAGCATCGTGATATATTGCGCCAAATTTATGAAATACTCGATCAAACTAAATTTGATTATGAGCGTCTGCAACTTAACACGGTGGTTTCAGGTTGCATGAAGTTATTCAACATTCTAAATAAAATGCCTGATGCAGAATTAAAAGACCATGCTTATATTATTCATAAAGGAATGGGCTTTTTATTACGTTTACTTGCACCTGTTGCACCGCATATCACGCAGCAACTTTGGCATGATTTACATTATAAAGGCCTGCTTATTCAAGCGCCTTGGCCTAAAGGTAATGCTTCAGCCTTGAAAATGGATAACATTGAATTAGTGGTCCAAATTAATGGTAAATTACGAACGCGCATTATTGTGCCTACTATGGCTGATGCTAAAGCCATCGAAGAAATCGCACTTGCTGATGCAAAAGTCCAGTTGTCTACGACTAATAAAATCGTTAAAAAAGTGATTACCGTTCCTGGAAGATTAGTTAATATTGTAACAAGTGACATCTAAGGTCATCCATGATCTCAAAAATAGTGCGCGCTTGGTTTTTCATCTTGCTGTTAGTTAACATAACTAGCTGTGGGTATCATTTACGTGGGCCCATGCCGCTTGCTCCTCTTCTCTACAAGCTTTATTTAGAAACGAATGATCCTTATGGACAACTTACACGATACTTAAATCAATTTTTAAAAGTGTCAGGCGTTACTTTAGTTGAAAAACGCGAAGATGCTACGGCTGTTTTAGTGATATTACGTGAAACGACTTCACAACAATTATTAGGCATGAGCAGTACGCAGCAAACTCGTCAGTATAATCTCATTTTGAATGTTATTTTCCAAGTTACCGACCCTCAAGGTAAAATAGTCGTACCGCCGCAAAGCATTACCCAAACACGTTCATTTACCATTAAATCCGATCAAATACTTGCTGGCAGCAATGAGGCGAATAATTTGTATAATCAAATGAGGCAAGCCATTACTTACGATATTATGGCAAGGCTAAGTTCAAAAGAAATTAACCGCCTATTGATGCCTGAGGCCATAAACAAACCATGAAATTAGCTTATGCACAATTAACACAACACTTAAGCAAAACCTTAGCACCTATTTATCTTGTTCATGGTGATGAACCTTTATTAGTAGAAGAAACGATAGATACTATTTGTAAAGCAGCGCAAACAGCAGGATTCACAGAGCGTATCACTACTAGCACAGAATCAGGAACCGATTGGGGCAAACATCTCTACGCTGATACCCATAGTATTTCCTTATTTACTCAAAAAAAAATAATCCTTTTAAACCTAAACCATATCAAATTAAATGCTGCCAATGGAAAAATAATAGAAGAATATGCGCAAAAACCTATGGCAGATACCCTTCTCATTATTCAAAGCAGTAAACTTGATATCAAACTTGAAAAATCAAATTGGTTTAAAGCCATTGAAATACAAGGTGTCATCATTACTCTTTGGCCCATCAGTCCTGAACAAATGCCTGCATGGATGATTGCCCGTGCAAAAAAATTCAACTTAACCATGACAAAATTTGGTGCTGAATGGCTTGCGTCACAAATGGAAGGTCATTTACTGGCAGCTTCGCAAGAAATTGAAAAACTTTCTTTGCTGCAACCTGATGGCACGCTTGATGATCAAACCATTCAAGCAGCAGTGACAGACAATGCACGTTTCGATATTTTTAATTTGGTCGATAGTGCATTACTTGGTAACACTCAGCGTACGCTGCGCATTTTACAAAACCTTGCTCTCGAAAATAGTGAGCCTGCTATTATTTTATGGGCGTTAGCACGTGAATTACGCATGCTTGCTGAATTACAAAAAAAAATAGCAGAAGGTCAGTCACTTTCTCAATTATTTGCTTCATTTCATATTTGGGAAAAACGTCAACCTTTGATTAAAGCTGTCTTGAAACGTCATAAACAAAATGACTTTTGGGATATGTTAATCCATGCGACTAAAATCGACAGAATCATTAAAGGTGGTGAATTGGGTAATGTTTGGGATGAATTAGAAGCTTTGGTTATAAGAATAAGCATGCTTGGCGGGCAGATGGTATAATAAAATATAACATGAGAGTAATTGGACAATTTTTATGCTAAAACCCATAGGCATTCTAGGCGGCACTTTCGACCCTATCCATTTCGGGCATTTACGTATGGCACTCGAATTGCAGCAAGCCCTAAACTTGGCTGAAGTGCGTTTTGTTCCCTGTTTTCAACCACCCCATCGACCATCACCTATGGCCTCTCCTGAAGATAGATTAGCCATGGTACGTGCGGCCATTATCGATGAACCTGCACTCAAAGTAGATGATTGCGAAATTAAGCGCCAAGGCGTGTCATATATGATTGATACCCTGATTTATTTGCGTAATAATAACCCAGAGACACCGCTTTGCTTGATTATGGGTATAGATGCCTTATTAGGTTTCGCCAGTTGGCACCGTTATGAAGAAATATTAACCTTGGCCCACTTAGTGATTGCCCATAGACCGCAATATCATATTCCTCATGAAGGAATTATTTCCCAATTAATTCATAAACATAGGCAAATGAGTTCAATGATTATACATGAATCGCTTGCTGGGTCTATTATTCTACACCCCGTAACACCCCTGGATATTTCAGCGACCGAAATACGCAAACAAATAGCTATTGATAAAAGTCCGCGCTATTTATTACCAGAAAACGTCTATAAATACATTAAAGAACATGGAATCTACCGTATTTGTCATATATAATTAAATTGTGTCCTCCACATAGGAAGCGCAGAATGCATACTTCGCACCTAGAGCAAATTGCAATAGAAGCACTCAACGATTTAAAAGCCTTAGACCTCATAACCATCGATATCCGAACATTAACAACCCTTGCTGATTCCATGATTATCTGTACCGGGCGCTCCAATCGGCATGTCAAATCACTTGCAGAAAATATCGTCGAAAAAGCTAAACAAAACCATCACGCTTACATCAAAACAGAAGGTCATAAAGAAGGTGAGTGGGTTATCGTTGATTTAGCTGATGTTATTGTACATATCATGCTTCCCGCAACCAGAGAATTTTATAATCTAGAAGACCTCTGGGAACCTATTGAACAGATGCGAGAACTGCATGCGAATTCGTCTTCTGGCCATAGGTAATAAACTGCCTTCATGGATAGAAGAAGGTTTTAATGAATATCGCAAACGTTTTCCTGCATCATGCAGCTTAGAACTTATTGAAATTCCTGCTGAAAAACGCACTCCCCGCTTAAAAGAAGCGGGGTTGCAACAACTCATAGATCGTGAAGGTGAAAAACTGCTTACCGCCATTAAACCTGGCAATCGCGTGATTACACTTGAAGTCCAAGGACAGCTATGGACCACTGAAAAACTCGCAAACCACATTAAAACATGGCAAAGCGAAGGCCGTAATATTGATATGCTTATTGGCGGCCCTGATGGATTATCAAAAGCTTGCTCAAACAAGGCTGAGATCAAATGGTCGCTCTCTCCTTTGACTTTGCCTCATCCTTTAGTACGCATTATTGTTGCTGAACAACTTTATCGAGCAGTAAGTATTTTGCAGAATCATCCTTATCATCGTTGATAAATAGTAACTTAGTGAGTTATAACATTATGAGATCTATATTAGGGAGGTTAATTGATGAAGGTCGAAAAAAAAGGAAATATAGGTTTCACCCGAATTTTTACCTCAGATAATCCCGATCCATTGGGTACTACTCCACATAAAAACCCCTATATTATATTTCAAACGCCATGTAACCAACTAAACGATGGATATCTAGAAGAAATTGAACATTTATTATCTCTTGGAATGACAACAATCAAGGACAATAATTATATTTTAATCATCACTTCTGCTAGAAAAATTATGCTAGCGATAGATGCTTTCTATCATTTACCCGAATATAAAATTAAAAAAAATGAATTATTATTTTTATCTTTAAATAAATATAAACACCAATGCGAATTAATATTAAGTGACAAAAACCCGGTTTATATACCCCCCAAAAGTAAACTTATCTCAAAATTTAAAAAAAAAGATAATAGTTTATTAGAATCAAGCAATGTAACTTACCGCATCATAAAAAATCGTTTACTTGGAAAAAAACCAAAAGAATACGTGCATAAAGATAATCTGAGCGGCAGACAAATATCTGAAATTGAAGTGTTTAATGGATTTTGTTATAGATTATTGCTAGGAAAAAGACATCCAAAAATGATAAGCACACATGGAAGCCAAGGAGAAAGAACAGGCATGGCTTCAGAATTATTATCAGGGTTTCGTTCTATATGGAATGATTATGAACAGTATGGTCCATTAACAAAAGAAAAATTGCTTAAGTCTGAATTTATTAAAATCCTAGTTGCATCCTATACTGAAGAAGAAACCGATTTACATCTCAATAATTACGGCTTCGATGATACAAATTTTTGTGTAAAAATTGATGATGACAGATCAACTTGGCCATTAACAGCCAAATATGCCGGCGTTGATCCAGAAAAAGGAGACCCGACGGGTGATTATAAAACCCCTCCCATGACTGATTTTATTGTGACTGAACGAGATATCGCATCATTCCCAACCCTACAAGATGCTAAACCCTTTCATTGGCTTGATTTTCTTAAAACATTAATTGAAAAAAATGCTTGGGATGTTTTGCTCAATGAAAAAAAATTTATTAATGATAAATTTTATATGTTTTTAAAACGTATTCTTATACCCGATGAAGTATATGAGGCCATTGCTTATGCAACCATAGGTTCAGAAAAAACAATGAGTCGATTTGCACATCACAAATCCAACAAAACGCAGAAGTTAAAAAATGCATTATTAAACACGCCTGAATTTAAAGAGTATGTGCTAGCCAATCAACATATCATTGAACAACTCAAAAAGGAATTTGCAGAATATAATGAAGATTATACAAAAGAAAAATATCATTATTTACGTGTTGACTTAAACCAAATTGAAGTAAATTTCAATAATATATGTCAGGAAATTAAAGCGCAGCAGAGCTTATCTGTAGAGGAAGAAGAAAATGATGATTCGCCCACAAATGGCTGGAGTATCTTTTGGTGTTAAAACGACCCAAGCTCAGTTATATAATTATTTAGCAGTGATTCCCGCTAACAGAAGGTTAACTATTCATTTTTACGCTCCAAACAGCACATCCCTGTGCTTAGTGTTGTCATGCCTTTCAACAAGTCGCTAAAAATGAATAGTTAACCTTCTGTTAGCGGGAATCGCTGATTATTTAGGTCCATGCATAGCCAGTATTGCATACATCATTTGTAATTTTTCAAGCTGTTCGCGATAAGCCTGACTATTCATTTCATTATGTTGTTCCATAGCTTGCATTTGTTGTTGTAACAAAATAACACTTTTACCAAATTTCTCAGGGTCGCTTGCTTGATAATACATCAGCTCAGCCATATCATGCGCGGCTTGTTTAATAGCTTTACATGCTGGATCATCTTTAGTCTGACATGCTGAATAAGCTTGTTCCAATTTATCCGGATGCAATATAAGATAATCATAACTTGAAGTATCATTACAACTTGCTAAAAATAGACAACATAACGTGATAAAGCTAATTTTTGCTAACATTTTTTTAAAGTCCTAATTTAAATGGAAATTATTCATTATGATCAATCGTCAAGCATTATTCGTAGATCCCAAGATAACTTATCCCATTAACAACATGGAGTTACATTTTGACGAGTATATTACAAAATGCAAATCCCTAATTGCAAGTACCCGTCTTGATTTAACAAATCATAATGCTGAAAAAATCATTGAAGCAAACAGTCCTTTTGAATTCAAACCCATGATACATGACAAAATGGGCGTATTACTTATTCATGGTTTATTAGACTCACCCTTTCAATTAAGAGATATAGGTAAAAAACTCCAATCGCAAGGCTATTTGGTAAGGTCGGTACTGTTACCTGGTCACGGGACAATTCCAGGCGCATTACTCAATGTCAATTATCAAGAATGGTTGCAGACCGTACGTTATGGTATTGCCTCCTTAAAAAAAGAAGTTGATAAAATCATTCTCATTGGCAACTCAACAGGAGCAAGTCTTGCGCTTTATGAAGCCATTGAAAACAGTACTATAGTAGCAGGTGTTGTTCTTTTATCACCCGCACTAAAAATACGCTCTTGCTTTGCGCCGACTGCCAATTGGTATCGCGCCATCAGTTGGGCATGGAAACGTGCTGCTTGGTTTCACATGGATCCGGAAGAAACCATGGATTATGCAAAATACCTGTCGCTTCCTTTTAATGCGATTTATCAGGTTTATCGTTTATCCCTAGAGCTTAAACAGCACAATGGCAAAAACCCGCTCTGCCCTTTATTTTTTGTGTTAAGCCAAGATGATAAAATTGTTTGTCCACAGACTATTATTAATTATTTTACAGAACATACTAATCCCAAAAGTCGTTTGCTCTTATATACCAATGATACCAATCATTTTAATGATACGCGAATTGAAACCAAATCTTCCGCCTATCCACAAGATCACATTATTAATCTTCCTCACATATCTCTTGCTATAGCGCCAGATGATCCTCATTATGGAAAAAATGGCGATTATAAATATAGCAGTCATATTGATGAAACAAAAAACGTTATTTATGGTGAATATCTTAGAGATGATCTTTTTTATAATCGATGTATGTTAAAACTAGGTTTGACGCATCTTGCAAAAGAACGTTTGACATTCAATCCTGATTTTAGTTACATGAGTGAATGCGTTAAAGAATTCATTGAACAGCTTTGAAAAGGAAATTCTATATTTTTATAATTAAACTAAAGAAACATGCAGTTTTTTCCCAATAACATGCGCGGCCTTTGTTAAGGTGCCCAATGTTACAGAAGTATTACTTGGATCAAGTAAACGATCTAATGCTGAGCGACTTGTATGCATCTTTTCAGCCATTTCAGATTTATTTAAATGATCTTTTTTCATTTTTTTCTCTAATTCATAAGCAATAACTCGTTTGACTGCGACTGCATTCGTCGATTCTAATATTCCCTCTTCTTCTAGGAAACTATCTAAAGTAGAACCTTTATGTTTTTTCATATAAAAAACCTCTTATTCGTGCTCATTTAAGTGTACCAAAAATGGTACTAATTGCCAAGTATCATTTTAAAAAAATCGTGACTGGATCCTCGCAAATAAGTTGCGGGATGAGAGAATGGTGTAGATAGCGATTCCCGCTAAAGAAGGTTAGCTATTCATTTTTAGCGACTTGTTGTCAGGATGACAACACTGTAGCGGGAATCGCTGTAGTATAGATTATATTGATTTATTTTTTTTAAAAAACGTACTCACAAACAACATCGCAGCGCCCACGCACACGGCGCTGTCGGCCACGTTAAAAACCGGCCAGTAAAAATCTGCCACATACCATTGAATAAAATCAATGACGTGACCGTAATGAATTCTGTCCCAAAGATTTCCTAATGCCCCGCCCACTATCATGCTTAATGCAATGGAAACCCAACGATCACGCGCGCTTAATCGTGTTAGCCAAATGATGATGGCTATGCTTACCGCAACTGCAATAGTTCCAAAAAACCACATTTGCCAACCGGGTGCTTGATCTAAAAAGCTAAAAGCAGCCCCTTTATTATAAGAAAGCATTAAATTAAATCCCGGGGTTACGGATAATGGAGAATAAGGATTAAGAAATTCTTGAGCCATATATTTCGTCAAACGATCAAGGCCAAAAACAACGATCGCTATCCACAACCAACGTGCACCACTCGCAGAAACTCGACTCATCATACAAACTTCCTAATTTCACCTGCACCTTTGATATTATCCACACAACGTAAACACAATGTCGGATATTTCGCATTTTTGCCCACATCCGCACGTCTATGCCAACAACGTTCGCATTTAGGATAACTTAATGCTTCCACCGCCAACCATAAACCAGAAATATCCGTTGGCATCGTGTCATCCCGATGTGAATTTTGCAAATGCACATCCGCAGATGAGGTAATTAATAAAAACCGCAATTCATCGCCTAATTTATCCAATTGGTCTTTTAATTTAGGTTCGCAATAAATATGCACGGATGCTTCTAATGGCGCACCAAGTTTACCTTCATTACGTAACACTTCGATATTTTTATTCACTGCATCACGAATCAAACGCAGTTTTTCCCAATAAGCTTGATTCATATCAAAATCTTTGGGCAAAGATGCCAAATCCGTATACCAGGTATTTAAAAAAACCGATTCATTGCGTTTTCCTGGAATAAATTGCCAAATTTCTTCGGCGGTAAAACTTAAGATAGGTGCCATCCAACGCACTAATGCTTCGATGATATGATACATCGCCGTTTGCGTAGAACGCCGCGCAAGGCTATTGGTTTGCGTGGTATATTGCCTATCTTTAATAATATCTAAATAAAAACTGCCTAAATCAATAGAACAAAACTGGTGAATTTTCTGATAAATTAAATGAAATTGATAAGCATCATAGGCTTCAATAATTTCATTTTGTAATAATCTTGCTTTATCCACGACCCATCGATCAAGTGCCAACATATCTTCAGTATCAACTTTATGTTGCGCGGGATCAAAACCTTCTAAATTTGCCAGCAAAAATCGTGAAGTATTGCGTATACGTCGATACGTCTCAGACGTACGCGTTAATATTTCATCCGATACAAAAATATCACCGCGATAATCGATAGAAGCAACCCATAAACGCAATACATCTGCACCCATGGACTTGATCACTTCTTCAGGAGACATGGCGTTGCCTTTGGACTTAGACATCTTCTGACCTTTGGCAGCCATGACGTAACCATGCGTCAGTACTGTTTTATAAGGTTTATGACCATCAATAGCCAGCGCAGTCAATAATGATGAATTAAACCAGCCACGATGTTGATCAGAGCCTTCTAAATATAAATCGGCGGGATAGCCAAGATCAGGGCGAACTTTCAATATACACTCACTGCTCACCCCCGAATCAAACCATACATCTAACGTATCCGTGCATTTTTTATAGTGCTTCGCATCCGCACCTAACAATTCTTTTTCATCTAAATCAAACCATACATCAACACCTGATTTTTCGATACGTTTTGCCACTTCTTCCATTAATCTAACCGTATCAGGATGCATTTCTCCAGTGTCTTTATGTAAAAACAAGGTAATAGGCACACCCCAAGTTCGTTGTCGGGAAATACACCAGTCAGGACGATTTTCTATCATGGAAAAAATACGGTTCTGACCCCATTCTGGAATCCAATGCACATTTTCAATAGCAACAAGTGCCATTTCGCGCAATTTATTTTTTTCCATGCTAATAAACCACTGTGGTGTTGCACGAAAAATCAATGGCGTTTTATGCCGCCAACAATGCGGATAACTATGCGTCATTTTTGCAAAAGCTAATAAAGCATGTTTTGCGGTTAACTCTTCTACAATAAGATCATTGACTTTAGTGACATGCATACCACCGATAAGAGGCATGTTTTCTGCAAAACAACCATTATCACCCACCGCATTAATCATGGGTAACTGATAAATTTTTGCTGTCATAAAGTCATCTTGACCATGCGCTGCTGCAATATGCACTGCACCGGTACCTGTTTCAACAGTCACAAATTCAGCTAAAACAACTGGCACATCTCTATCATAAAATGGATGTTTTAATAATTGTTTTTCCAGCGTGCTGCCTAAGGTTTTTCCTAAAATTTGATAGTCATCCACGCCATAGCGCTGCATCACTGACTCAACCAAGGATTCTGCAATGAGTAAACGTTCTTTGCCTTCACATTGCACCAAGGCATATTCTAAATAAGGATTTAAACAAACGGCTTGGTTAGAAGGTAATGTCCAAGGAGTGGTAGTCCAAATAGGAATGGAAATAGGTCCTGTACCTGCATGCGGTTTTGTTTTAAAGCACGCAAGAAATGCAGCTTGATCCAATACCGTGAAACGCACATCAATGGCATAGGAGGTTTTATCCGCATATTCCACTTCCGCTTCAGCGAGGGCTGAGCAACAATCTAAGCACCAATAAACAGGTCTTTCACCTTTTTGCACATGGCCATTTGCGATGATTTTCGCAAGGCTGCGCACAATATTCGCTTCATAAGAAAAATCCATCGTAAGATAAGGATGTTCCCAATCGGCTACTACACCTAGACGTTTGCATTCTTCTAACCATACCTCAACCTGGCTCATGGCATAATCACGACAAGCGGTACGAAATTCTGCGGCTGTCACTTTATGGCCGGGTTTACCGATTTTTTTCTCTACATTTAATTCAATAGGCAGACCATGACAATCCCAACCTGGCACGAAAGGGGCATCAAAACCACTGAAAGACTTTGACTTGGTGACGATATCTTTTAATGTTTTATTGACGGCATGTCCCATATGCATATGACCATTCGCATAAGGAGGACCATCATGCAAAATGAATCGAGGATTATTTGCGTTATGTGCACGCATTTTTTTATAAAGCTGCAGATGCTCCCATTTTTTAAGTATGGCAGGCTCACGTTCCGCAAGGTTCGCCTTCATAGGAAAATCTGTTTTAGGTAAATTTAATGTATCTTTATATTCGCTCATGACAACCTCTCACCTTGCTTTATAAAATATTCACGCGCCTGATCAGCATCGATATCTATCTGTGCTTTTAAAGCATCTAAACTATCATAACGTTCTTCATCGCGAAGTTTGTGACAAAACTCCACTGAAACATATTTTCCATAAATAGCTTGATTGAAGTTGAACAAATGCACTTCTAACAAACTGCGTGTGCCGCCTATCGTAGGACGTATACCGATATTTGCCACCCCTGGCAATGGTTTTTTCCCTAAACCATGCACTTTAACCACATAAACTCCCATGACAGGCGAAACTTTACGATGTAAATAAATATTGGCCGTTGGATAGCCAAGTTGACGCCCAAGTTTATTACCGTGCACTACATGCCCCATCATAAAATAAGGCCGGCCTAATAATCGGTGTGCTAACGCATGGTTCCCTGCTAATAAGGCTTGCCTTATTCGAGTACTGCTTACCCTTTCTGAATCCATCATTACATCGGGTTGGGTCAGAACCGTAAAGCCTGCTTTTTTTAATAATTCAACATCGCCTTGACGATTTTTACCAAACCGGAAATCTTTTCCTACGATAAGGTGCTTCACTTTAAGTTTATCTAATAATAACTGAATGAATTCATCCGGCGTAAGACGCGCCATATCCTCATCAAAACGAATGATCAAAACATGATCAATGCCAGATTTTGCTAATAAATAAAATTTTTCACGTAATCGAGTAAGCCTTGGTACCGATTTTTGCGGGACCAAATACTCCAATGGCTGCGGCTCAAACGTAATCACTAGCGATGGCAGGCCTAAGGCTTTTGCGGTCTTTACTACTTTAGTTAATAAAGCCTGGTGCCCTTGATGTACACCATCGAAGTTACCAATGGTTGCCACCCCTCCTATAAAATGGGCGGGTAGATGGCTTAATCCTCGTATTAATTGGGTTGTCACATTATTATTCACCGTAAAAACAGAGGATTATACGCGTATATGCCTATACTTGTAAAAGTGCTACAATATTAAATATGTAAATTAAGGGTAATAAAAGGTAATTTATGCCATTACATTCCACGGCAAATATAGCAGTTCGGTTCGCTCAAGATATGTTTTTAGAAGGTGCAAAACCCAAAGATGCGGTCGTTGAAAAAAAACTGATATATCGTTTTGCTGCCATTGAACTTCAAAATAGTGAAAGTATTGGTACTCAAGGTATATTACACGATCACTTTGATGAAGGTATCTCCAGTCTTCAAATCATTGGTGAAGCCAAGAGTAAAATTGACTCTCAAAGTACAACCGCATTAAACAAACAAACTGGAGAACTCCAAACCCAGCGCCGGCAATCATTAACTGAGCATGGAGCGTGGCTGCAACTTTTTCATGAAAAGGGAAAGAATATTGCCAAAAAAGTTAATGTCGCCCCTGACCCCGAAGCATTGTTAAAACAATCTCCACAAACTTCGCAAGAAATTAAAGGTCTTGAACAACAATCCGGAGAATTTTACCAAAAAGCACGAAAGCTTTTTGCTGATGTTGAAGATGCACAACAAACACATTTAATAAGTTACAAAAAACAACTAAATACGATAGATGAGAGAGCAAACTACTTGGGCCAAAAACAACTCATTGAAATTGAGGAAAAAATAAATCGCAGCTCACGCATGATTAAAGAAACGCCAGCACTTACACAAGATACACATAAACCTTCTTAAGCTATCATTTCCCTCTGCGGGATCAATAAATCCCGCGGTCTTACCCCCGCCAACCATAATCCTGCAAAATAAACGCCCACAGCTGATACTAATAAAAATAACAGATGGCCCACACGCCATAAAGTACTGCTTTCCAACCACATTGAAAGTTCGCCTGCGCCAAACCATAACCACGCAGCCAACAAGCTATTGGCAAAACTTAGCCTAAAAATAAAATATTTCCAGCCGGACCGGGGCGTATAAATCTTATCTTTCACCAGAAAATAATATAAAAAGCCAGTATTCACGATAGCTGCAAGCGATGTGGCAAGTGCAATACCCGCATGCGCTAAAGGCCAAATGAATATTAAATTAAAAATCATGTTAGCAACCATAGCGATCACACCAATTTTTACCGGTGTACGTAAATTTTGTCTGGCATAAAAACCTGATGCCAGAATTTTAATTAACATAAAAGGTGCGATACCGATGGCAAACATCGTTAAGCTTTTACTTGCCATTACAGCAGCATACGCATCAAATTTGCCATGCTGAAACAAAGTGCTTAATAAAGGACCTGACATTACCATTAACACAACCGCAGCGGGTATTCCTATCAATAACACGCAACGCAGGGCCCAATCTAAGGTCAGTGAAAAATCTTCATGGGATTGACTTGCGTGATGCCTGGATAAATTCGGCAAAATAACCGTCGAAATCGCAACACCAAATACACCCAGGGGGAATTCCATCAAACGATCAGAATAATACAGCCAGGATACGCTGCCTACGACTAAGAAGGATGCAAATAAGGTATCAATCAACAGATTCAATTGCGACACAGACACCCCAAAAAGTGCTGGAACCATAAGTTTCATGACCCTATTCACCCCTGGATCACGAAAATTCACCCAGGGTCTTGGCATTAAACGTAAACGCTGTAAAAACGGCCACTGGAACACTAATTGCACCACCCCGGCAATAAATACCCCCCAGGCCAAGGCAATAATAGGGGTTGCCATATGCGGCGCTAGCCATATCGCGGTAACAATCATGCAAATATTAAGAAATACGGGGGTAAATGCCGGTACCCAAAAACGACTATAGGTGTTTAGGATAGACCCGCAAAACGCAGTCAGTGAAATTAAGAATAAATAGGGGAAAGTAATGCGCAGCATGGTCACTGCCAACTCATAACGCGGGCCTTCCGTATCAAAACCCGGGGCAAATACTCTTACTATCCATGGCGCGAAAACCACCCCAACAATGGTCACGCCTAATAAAATAAATGCTAAAGTACCTGCAATGGCATTAATAAATTCTTGTATTTCTTCAGGTTTTTTGTGTTTTTGATATTCAGATAATACAGGCACGAAAGCTTGCGCAAATGAACCTTCGGCAAATAATCGGCGCATAAAGTTAGGAATCTTGAAAGCCACTGAAAAAGCATCAAATCCAGCCGCAGCTCCAAAAAAAATAGCTGTCACCATATCACGCACAAACCCGAAAATACGGGATACGGTCGTCATCAGCACTACCACTGAGGTGGATTTAAAAAGGCTTTTGCTCATAAGGGCTTCTTTTTCAGAAAAAAAGACATGGTAACACATCCAAAAAATTGACAACACTGCAATAAGCAGGCATATTACCTGCCTTTCGATATAAAAGAGATTGTTTGGAGGAATACCTTGGCTAATATTGCATCAGCAAAAAAACGTGCTCGTCAATCCGAGAAACATAGACAGCACAATGCGAGCTTGCGTTCTATGGTGCGCACGTACATTAAAAAGGTCTACGCAGCGATTGAAGCTCGTGACAAGAAACTTGCAGAAGAATCCTATAATGCTGCACAACCTATTATTGACCGTATGGCTAACAAGGGCTTATTGCACAAAAATAAAGCATCCCGTCATAAAAGCCGTTTGGTAGCGCATATTAAAAAGTTGGCGGCATAATCAGTCACTTAGCACCCCGTTGCAGCATGCATCGGGGGGATTTTTCATAAAAATGGTCTATAATTTAGTCATAATATACCTAAAAGAGAGGTTTTTATGACTATCGCTGCTTCCCATCATCTCGCAGACATCTTCACCCGCAACAATCTGCAACCCGACACTCATTTTCGCTATGAAATCGCCCAGCGCAAACATAAAAAAGGCATTATTAAAATATTCACCGAAGCTTTTTGCGGAGCTGAGCCTATGACGCATTATCTCCATATCGATCCCAAAAAATTTAAAACCTTCACTAAACAAGTGACCGAAAATGCCATCTGCGATCACCTAAGCATAGTCGCTCTTGATAAAGATAAGGTCGTGGCTTGCGCTCTGGTTGAAGACCTGGCTGCTATACGTGAAGCACCTACTGATTTCGATCCTAACTTTAAATATATTATTAGCCTGCTGGAAAGTTTAGGCGGCGATTTTTTTAAAGAGAAAAAATTTGATAAAGGTCATATCGCGCATTTATTTATTACCGCCGTTGATAAAAATTACCGCCGCCGAGGGTTATCAACTCAAGTCAATTTCCATGCGATGAATTTAGCTGAAAAATTAGGCTTTCAATTCATGTATAGCGAACTTACTAATTTTTATAATGAGATGGGAGTATTTAATCATATGACACAAAAGCACCGGCGTTTAATAGGTGCTCGTGATTATAAAGATTACGAGATAGATGGCTTTAAACCTTTCCCTCATTTAAAAGGCTATGCGCATGGGTATCTTTGGGAGATTTCTGAGGGAGCGGTATTGGAATATACAGTAGATAATAAAAAGATGCAGGAAACTATTTAGAATCCTGCTCCAAAAACCGCATAATCTCTTGCATCATATCATCCGTACCCGCATGACTAAGACCTGAAATTTTAAATACTCTACCCTTCCACCCCAATCGTTTCACAATATCATCACAATATGGATCAATTTCATCAGGCGGCAAAAGATCGGTTTTATTAAGCACTAACCAACGATCTTTTTCATACAATTCAGGGCTATATTTTTTTAACTCATTAGCAATAGCTTTAATATGCTCTACCGGGTCACTGCCATCAGGCGGCATAATATCCACCAAATGCAATAATAATAAAGTACGCGACACATGTTTTAAAAAGCGAATGCCTAAGCCTGCACCTTCAGCAGCACCTTCAATCAACCCAGGAATATCAGCCATCACAAAACTGCGCTGTTCTGATACTCTGACCACGCCCAAATTAGGATAAAGCGTGGTAAAAGGATAATCTGCAATTTTAGGCCTTGCGGCAGATACGGCATGAATAAGTGTCGATTTGCCGGCATTAGGCATACCTACGAGTCCAACATCTGCAAGCACCTTTAATTCTAAACGTAAATTACGATTTTCTCCGGGACCACCAGGAATAGTACGACGTGGTGAGCGATTGATACTGCTTTTAAAGCGTGCATTTCCCACACCACCACTGCCGCCCTTAGCCACACAAGCCGTCTGACCTGTAACCGTTAAATCGGCCAGCAACTCATCGGTATCTTCGTCATATACCATGGTGCCAACGGGAACCCGCAAAAATAAATCCAGGCCTGCTTTACCCGAACAATTTCGCGTCCCGCCCTTTTCGCCATGCTGCGCCCTATGAATACGCGCAAATCGATAATCTACTAGAGTATTAATGCCTTCATCTGCCTGTAGATACACACTGCCGCCTGAACCGCCATCACCACCGTCGGGACCGCCGTTAGGCATGAATTTAAGACGTAAAAAGCTGCAACAGCCATTACCGCCATTGCCTGCTTCTACATAGATTTTGGCTTCATCAATAAATTTCATGGGGAATTAAAACTAATTAGATCTGACTGGATCCCGCGGACACGCCGCGGGATGACAAATGTTAAGCCGCTGTTTCTTCCACAATAGGCTCAATGTTAACACAACGTTTGTGCTGTGCGCCTTTGAAGCCAAATACCACTTTGCCTGCAACTAATGCATATAAAGTATGGTCTTTACCGATACCTACATTGCGGCCTGGATGAAATGGGGTACCGCGCTGACGAACAAGAATTTCGCCTGCATTAACGATTTGACCACCATAACGTTTAATACCTAAATATTTCGGGTTTGAGTCACGACCATTGCGCGTACTACCACCCGCTTTTTTATGTGCCATTGCAAATCCTCTTAAACTTCAATCTTTTCAATTTTCACTTCAGTGAAATATTGTCTGTGACCCATTTGTTTTTGATGGTGCTTACGACGTCTGAATTTCATAATATGTACTTTTTTATGGCGGCCTTGGCTAACCACGGATGCAGCCACTTTAACGCCTTTTACAAAAGGCAAGCCCACTTGAATATTATCGCCATTAGCAACCATTAATACGTTATCAAAACTGATTATTGAGCCTACTTCAGCGGCTAACTTTTCTAGCTTTAACGTTTGTCCTTCCTCTACGCGGAATTGTTTACTACCGCTGGTAATCACTGCATACATGTTTTTATACTCCAAACACTCTCTCAAGTCTGAAAGGAAAAGAATTATAGTGAGTCTTCTTATCTAACGCAAGGTTTACTTGACAGAAACCCGCTAACCCCACTAGCATTTCATCTTTTAGGTTGAAAAATATAGAGAACCCTACCTCATGCCGTTGGAATCCATACGCCGCCTGGTACAAACCGACCTTGAAGCCACAGATCGTTTTATTTGTACAGAGCTTAAATCTGATATACCCTTCATTAATCAATTAGTTGAGTACATTTTGACCGCCGGCGGCAAGCGTATACGCCCCCTGCTCGTTTTACTTTCCGCCCAATGTTTTCGACACCAAAAAAACCAACATATCGATTTGGCTGCTGCCATTGAACTTATTCATACAGCTACCTTGTTACATGACGATGTGGTCGATAATTCCAACCTACGGCGTGGTCAAAAAACAGCCAAAAGTATCTGGGGCAATGAAGCAAGCGTATTAGTCGGTGACTTTCTCTATTCGCGTGCGTTTCAACTTATTGTAAAATTGCAACATTTACCTATACTTAATATTTTTTCGAATGCGACTAATATTATTGCAGAAGGCGAAGTCTTGCAATTAATCAATTGCCACAATCCCGATACCACAGAACAGGCTTATTACGACGTCATCGAGCGTAAAACAGCCAAATTATTTGAAGTGGCCACCGTCACTGGCTCGGCTTTATCAACAGATAACGAAATTTACAAGACAGCCATGCAGCAATATGGTTTAAATCTAGGAATTGCCTATCAATTAATCGATGATGCCCTGGATTACAGCGCTTCAACCGAACAGCTCGGTAAAAACATAGGTAATGACTTAACCGAAGGTAAACCCACTTTACCTATGATTTACGCTTTACGAACAGGTAAAACGCACGAAGTAAAATTATTACGCAAAGCCATCCAAACCGGTTCCACAAAAAATATCGCTGATGTCATTGATATTATTGAAACTGCAGGTGCCATAGAGTACACTGCGCAAGCTGCAAAACGACATGCTTTAAAAGCAAACGCTATGCTGAAAAATATCCCCGACTCAATTTATCGTGGAGCACTTCAGACATTGGCCGAGTTTGTGGTTGATAGAACTTATTAGTTTAAAAGGGGCTGTCTGACAATTCGCTAGGCTGAATTGTCAACAGGCCCTCTGACGGGGTGTAGCTCAGCCTGGTAGAGCACTGCTTTCGGGAGGCAGGGGCCGCTGGTTCGAATCCAGTCACCCCGATCACATAAAAAATATGATTACCTTAAATAAAATCAGCTTACGCCGCGGACAACACCTTCTCTTGCAGGATGTCCAGTGGACTATTTTTCATAAACAACGCATAGGGTTGATCGGCGCGAATGGTTCCGGTAAATCCAGTCTATTCGCTATGCTGTTAGGTCAAATTCAACCTGATAGCGGTGAATTGGAATTGCCGCGCAGACTCAATATAGCCCATGTTGAACAGGAAACACCGGCTTATTCCAAATCTGCTTTAGAATATGTGCTCGAGGGTGATGTAGAACTTAAACAAATAGAACAAGCCTTAGCACTTGCTGAAAAAAACGATGATGGTGAGAAAATTGCAACCCTTCATGCACGCATGAGTGAAATCGATGCTTATACAGCCCCTGCTCGTGCTGCTCAACTCTTAAATGGGTTAGGATTTAGCAAAGCAGAACAAGAGCAGTCTGTCAGCAATTTTTCTGGCGGCTGGCGCGTACGACTGAATCTTGCAAAGGCACTGATAGCACATTCTGATATATTGCTATTGGACGAACCTACTAACCATCTGGATTTGGATGCTATTATTTGGCTAGAAAATTGGTTACGTCTTTACAAAGGCACTTTATTATTGATTTCGCATGATCGAGAATTTCTCGACAATATTGTGGACCACGTTGCGCATATTGATCAGCAAAGTTTAAAACTTTATACCGGTAATTATTCTGAATTTGAAAAACAACGTGCTACTAATCTGCTGCTGCAACAAACTGCCTATGAAAAACAACAAAAACATATTGCCCATTTGCAAAGCTTTATTAATCGCTTTAAAGCGAAAGCTTCCAAAGCAAAACAAGCACAAAGCCGAGTCAAAGCTATCGAACGCATGGAAATCATAAGTGCGGTCCAAGTTGACTCCCCTTTTCAATTTCATTTTAAAAAACCCGATAAATGCTCTAATCCCATGTTGACGATAGAAGATGCTTCTATTCAATATGGTGACAAAGTCGTTGTTAAAGATATCAATTTAAGTATTACACCCGAAGATAGAATCGCGCTTCTAGGCCCCAATGGTGCTGGAAAATCTAGCCTGATTAAATTACTGGCGGGAGAATTAAAACCAGCCTCAGGACGCCGCGAAACCAGTTCCAATTTAAAAATTGGCTACTTTGCGCAACATCAGATAGATTATTTACAATTAAACGAAACCCCTTTAGAACATTTACGCAGATTGTCTCCGCAAGCCAAAGAAGTGGAATTACGCACGTTTTTAGGAAGTTTTGGATTTTCCAATAATCGCGTGCACGAGAAAATTACCCATTTTTCTGGTGGCGAAAAATCCCGATTAGCATTAAGCTTACTGATTTGGCAAAAACCTAACCTTATTTTATTGGATGAACCGACTAACCATTTAGATTTAGAAATGCGCGAAGCCTTGAGTTTGGCTTTACAAGAGTATGAAGGGGCTATGATACTTGTTTCTCACGATAGATTTTTAGTACGCACCACAGCTGATCAATTAATGCTAGTCGCGTCCCATAACCTATCTGCTTTCACGGGCGATTTAAATGATTATGAAGAATGGCTCTTGAACTATCGCAAACAAGGCGATACAATGGCCGATACCTCTTCGAAAAATAACCCTTCTAAAAAAGCTCAACGTAAACTTGATGCTGCCGAAAGAGAGACAAGACGACCTTGGGTAACAAAAATTAAAAAACTTGAAGCTCAATTAGACTTGTTAAATAAAAGCTATCAACAACTTGAAATTCAATTATCTGACCTTAATATATATGAGACAAACAACAAACCTTTGTTGCAAAACTGTTTATCGCAACAAACTGAGATAAAAAAGCAAATACAGACTATCGAAGAGGAATGGCTTCATGCTTGTCAACAATTAGACATGCATGATACGACAAATGAAACTTAATGGAGTTAAGCATGCCAAACATGAAAGAGAAAGTTCAACAACCCTGTTCTTCACCAAAATCTTCGCTTGAAAAAAGAATGGCTTATTATTGCACGCTATTTAATGAGTTTAATGAAAGCAAGTCTCATCAAGAAGCGCAATGGAAAGAAACACCTATCATTCGAGATAATCATATAAAAGTACGGGCATGAGATGCCATGATAAAATCCAAGCCCTTGCTTAAACAGTTATCCATCGATCAACTGGTTCGCGGCACCTATCAACCACGCCGCCATTTTGATGCAGTCGAATTACAAGAGCTTGCGGATTCTATCAAAACCACAGGGGGCTTATTACAACCTATTGTAGTAAGGCCTCTTGCTAATAATAAATATGAAATAATCGCCGGCGAACGCCGCTGGCGCGCGGCACAATTAGCCGGCATTAATGAAATTAGCTGTCTTGTCAGCCATTATACCAATGAAGAAGCGCTGCAAGCAGCCATCATAGAAAACATTAATCGAGCAGACTTAAATCCTATTGAAGAAGCTGAGGCCTACCAGCGTTTGATTGATGAATTTCATTACATGCATGAAGAAGTAGCGACAGCTGTTGGTAAAAATAGAACGACCATTACTAATGCCTTACGTCTTTTAAAATTAGATCCGCGTGTAAAAGAATTATTAATTCAAAAGAAAATTTCCGAAGGTCATGGAAAAATTCTCGCGGGATTACCCCTAGAACAACAATATGCGCTTGCAGATGCATGCATGCAAAAAAACTGGAGCGTGCGCAAAACGGAATTGGAAGTTAAAAAACATCAAGAAAAAAGGGAGGAACAAAGCATTTACAGTGACCCTAATTTAACACGTTTAGAATCCTCTCTTTCTGAACATCTAGGCAATCAAGTTCATATTGATTATGAACATCGTGGCGGTGGGTTTGTCAAAATTCGGTTTAATAATATTGATGAATTGGAAGGGCATTTTCAGAAATTTGGGTTTAAGTCCGAAAATTAATGGGTATAGACATTTCATAACCCTATTAGTAAACTGCATACGCTAATAATAACTACAAGGACCTTGCTATGTTTCGAAAATTACCCGAAGATTGTAATCTAGCTGTTTTTTCTTTCCTCGCACCCTCCGACATTTTGAACTCAAAATTTATTAATAAAAACACCAAAAACTTCGCATCGCATGCTTTCCTATGGAAAAATCTGTTAAAAGATGATTTTTATGTATCACACTGGAAAGAAGCAAAAGAACCAGAACGTGAATATAAAGAACTTGCAAAACAAGCTTTGATAGAAAAAGAAAAACTTGCAACATACCTAACTGCTGTTTTATTTTCACTTGAAATAGATAAACAAGTAAAAACTGGCGCTATTCCACATGATCGTTTACGATTTGATTATCACGAGCATAGAATGCACAAACTTGATAGGAAAATTCTTAAATCTGAAGATGATTTTCTCACTAAATGTAAAAATATTACAAAAAAGGCACCTGAAATAGACGAAGAAAGTATTATACAAAAAATTGAAAAGTTTATGGAGGGTGATCAAACAGCTATACCCCTTGAGCATTGTGAAAAATTTCGTCAAGCAAATCTACTTGCTCCATTTAAACTAAATCTACCTATTTTTAGCCAAGGTATAATTGCTGAGGTAAAAAAAGTTGAGCTAACACAAGCTCATTTAGGGCTAAGTGCATTATTATTTACGGCATGCAAATTTTCAAACATTCATGCAGCTAAATTACTAATTGAAAGCGGTGCCGACGTTAACGCTTATCATATTGATCTTATTTGGGATCTACCGGCTTACTCTATTACGACGTGTTTGGATATAGCTGCTTTAGGTATATCTTGGGATAATTTGAATTCTCAAAAAGCCAAACAATTAACTGAATTTTTATTAGAAAATTCCGCTGATCCAGATAGCAAGGTTTTTCACTCAGGTGAAGGAGAATGGGTTAAAGATTTTACTAATGAAGCATTTGAAAAAAGAAAAATTTCTATACGCGATATCTGTATCAAAGCAAAAGCAGATGCAGATATGTTTGCTTTATTTCCTAATACATCCACAGAAATATTAGATCTCATCATCAATGCACCAAAGTTAACACCTGATGAACCAGCCATGAAAAAAATGAAGATTTAGGACTTCATTTCGTCGTACAACGGAATACGCGGCATCCTAGATGCCGCATTCATTTAATCTTTAATTGATATATCTTTTTTGATACACTATCTATGACATGTAAACAAATAATAAAAATACTCGAACAACATGGTTGGAACGCGATATTGGGAAAGGATTACTCGCAGCAATTGAGAAACAAACGGGGGTTAAACTAAGATGAATGTACTTTATCCTGCAATTTTTAAATATGACCATACAGACAAACGCTATACTGTTTATTTTCCAGATTTAGCTGAAGCTATCACTGAAGGTGAAACGTTAGAAGAAGCCACGTTTAATGCTTCAGAAGTACTAACACTAACACTGGAAGGGAGAGTTGATGAAGACATCGAAATTCCGCGTCCCTCGCGACAAAAAAATGCCAAATTGATAGCACCATCTGCAAGAGAATAAAAAAATCAAAATAACCATCTATAGACATTCCATAACCCTATTAGTAAACTGCGTACGCTAATAATAACTATAAGGACTTTGCCATGTTTAGAAAATTACCCGAAGCTTGCAATCTACATATTTTCTCATTTCTTTCTTCATCTGATATCCGCAATACAAGAACCATTAATAATGCTACAAATCATTTAACGTCACAGCCGTTATTATGGAAAAATGTTTTAAAAAGCAAATTCTTTTTTATACCTGAATATAGCCTAGAAAAAAAATACAATAAATTAACAAAAAAACTGCTTATCGAAGAGGAAAAGCTTTCTACCTATTTGACAGCGGTGTTGTTTTTACTTGAAATAAAAAAACAAAACAAAAACGATGCTTCTCCAGATCGATATAGCGACAAAGACACAAAGCATGATCAAAAATACGTTGATAAACTCGACCGCCTTGATGTCGCACTCTTAAGCTCAGAGAAAGATTTTATAGAAAAATTTCAGAGTATTAAAAACAAAGCCCGGAATATCGATGAAAAAAAGATTCAGCAGGCGGTTACAAAACTTATACATAGCGATATTACTTCGCAAAGCTATAACACTATGGAACACTCTACCAAAGAATTTTTATTTGCTTTAGTTAAATGGGACATGCCTCTTAAACTACGCATTATGCTAAATCAAATCCAGGGAAATCAACCCTTACTTGATAAATTATTATTTCTTGCATGTTTATACTCAAACTTCTCGGCAGCGAAATTATTAATCGAATTTGGGGCAGATGTGAATACCAATCATTTTTTAAAAGAAGCTAATTTATGTGTTCAAACAACTTGTTTATTCGCAATTCTTCACCTATTAGATTGTCCTACTAAAAAAATGGTTGGTCAATCTATTATATTATTATTATTAAATCATTCCGCCGATCCCGATTTTGAAAGTTATGTAATAAACGACAAAAATGAACTACTATCCCCAGGATCCTTGCGTGAAATATGCAAAAAAGAAAAAATCGATGCTCTGGAGCATGGAGACAATGAAAAAATAAAAATTTTGGATCTTATTATTAATGCGCCAAAGTTAACGCCCGATGAATCACTCATGAAAAAAATGCGAGTTTAATATTTAATAACTATAAGGACTTTACCATGTTTAGAAAATTACCCGAAGATTGTAATCTACATGTTTTTTCATTTCTCTCTTCAGCGGATATCATTAAAACAAAAACAATTGACAAACGCACTGAAGATTTCGCGAATCGTCCACTTATATGGAAAACTATTTTAAAAAATGAATTTTTTGATAGAGTTGAACCAGAAGAAAGATATAAAGAATTAAGACAAAAAATCTCAATAGAGAATAAACGAATAGCCATCTATTTACCCGTTTTTTTATTTTTTATAGACGTAAAAAAACAAATGGATGCAGGTGCTAAACTTCAAGGCTTTGGATTTGTGGATTATAATGCATATCAACACAATAACACAATACATAGCCTTGATAATTGCCTTGCATTAAATCGTCCCCCGCTGTTCTTTACAAGATTATATGAGGATACCGAGATATATGGTTTAGATAACCATGATGGTATTGGTGGTCATAGAATACAAGAAAAGTTTCAGCAATTATCTGATCCCAAATTGCTTGACAAGGAAACGCTATGCGCTTTAGCAAAGCTTGATATACCTACAGTATTTCGTGTTATTTTAAATAAAATAGAAAGAAACCAACTTCTATTGGATGAATTATTACATACAGCATGCAGTGTATTAAATTTACCTATAGCCAAATTATTAATTGAATTTGGCGCTAATGTTAATGCTACTTTTGTTCGTCAACATCGTTCCGGTGGCTTTATGCAAGCAACATGTTTATCTCAAATTATTTTAACTTTATTGGATCTAATCGAGATTACTCGTCCGGATGAACCTGAAAATTTTATTGAAAAAGCTAAGCTATTAGTTAGGTTTTTACTAAAAAATTCGGCTGATCCAGACAAAGAAAACAGTTTCTGCTTTCTAAATGAAGAAGAGGTGAAAATAAATTCATTACATGAAAATTGTGTTTCTGCTTTGAAAAAAATTGATCTCACACAAGTGAAGGACCCCAGGTTTTATTCATTATTTGAGATATTTAATCTTATTATCTCGGCATCAAAATTAATATCTAATGAATCCGCGCCTAAGAAAATGCGAATCTAGGCAATAAAATTATTTAAAAGCTTATGACCATCCTGAGTCAACACTGATTCAGGATGAAACTGCACGCCATAAACAGGATAATCACGATGTTGAATGGCCATGACCTCTCCTTTTTCACAACGCGCTGTCACTACAAGTTGATCAGGAAAATTTTCCTCACTCACAATCAAGGAATGGTAACGCGCCACTTTTAAGGGATTTGCTAAGCCATCAAATAAATTTTTTTCATGATGCTGAATGACGGATGCTTTACCATGCATAGGATTTTTTGCTCTACCGATAATACCACCATATACCTGTCCTATCGCTTGATGGCCTAAACATACGCCTAAGATAGGAATAGTTGCTCCAAATGTTTTAATCACATCCATAGAAATGCCCGCTTGATCAGGCGTACAAGGCCCAGGGGAAATAATGATATGTGAAGGATTTAATAAATTGATTTGTTGCAAAGTGATTTTATCATTGCGTTTTACCACGGTGTCAAAACCTAATTCTGCAACGTAACGTGCAAGGTTATAAACAAATGAGTCATAATTATCTATCAATAAAATCATTTCAAGTTAATACCCTACGCAAAGCGCGCGCTTTAGTTAACGTTTCTTCATATTCCGAATACGGATCAGAATCAGCCACAATCGCCCCGCCCGCTTGAAATGTTACAATATTATTTTTTATCACAAATGAACGTATCACAATAGAAGTATCCATTGTTCCATCAAAACCTATGTAACCTATGCTGCCGCAATACGGGCCTCTGCTCGTTGGTTCAATTTCCGCAATAATTTCCATCGCACGAATTTTAGGTGCACCGGTAATGGAGCCGCCAGGAAAACATGCTTTAAATAAATCCAGTGCCGTATGCTGTTTTTTTAATCGCCCCCTGACCACAGACACCAAATGATGCACGCTTGCATAACTTTCCAAGCCGCATAACTGCGGCACTTTGACACTGTGATTTTCACATACTTTAGATAAATCATTTCTAAGCAAATCCACTATCATGACATTTTCTGCATGGTCTTTTACACTATTTAATAAATCATCTGCTAATGATTGATCTTCAACAGGTGTTTTACCCCGCGGTCTCGTGCCTTTAATCGGTCGTGTTTCAACCTGAGCTTGCTGTAATTTCAAAAACCGTTCTGGAGATGCCGAGGCAATAACCATATCATTAAATTTAAGATACGCTGCAAATGGCGCAGGATTTATCGAACGTAACTTTCTATATAAATCAAAACTTGAAAAATCATCCGACAATGTTGTTTTAAAACGCTGCGAAATATTTGCTTCAAAAATATCTCCTGCTAAAATGTAATCTATCACTTTTTGCACGGCACATTGATATTGCTCCGCAGAAAAATTCGATTCAATCAAATTTGTCTGAATAGGAATATCAGGAATAGGTTTAATTTTTTCTAATGTATTTAATATCCAAGCTAAGCGCAGTCTTGCATGCATTTCGCGAGCAGGTTCTTCTTTCTCTGGATAACCGTTAGAAAATATCCATGCTTTCTGCAAAACATGATCGAACGCTAATACTACATCATACAAACCAACGGCCATATCAGGATAATGCATGTCATCTAGCGCATGAGCTGGCACCCGCTCTAAATGACGGTATAAATCATATGCAAAAAATCCCGCGGCTCCTCCTTGAAAAGGCGGCAAGTCTGGATGGGGCTCACAATTAAACTCAGCTAACTTTTCAGCTAAATCTGAAAATGGATTTTCTTCGGCATTTTTACTCGTAACGATGACAAAAGGATCAACAGCTATAAAACTATACCGGCCGCAATGTTGACGCAGCTCTGCGCTGTCTAAAAAAACAGTCCCATCATGCTCACAAAAGTGGGCAAACACATGACATGGATCTTGATAAGGAATCTCTTTAATTATGGGATATGACATTATTTTTTAGTTCTATTTATAATCCAATGGTGGGCACGTCGCAGCGCTCCTTTGCCCACCCTACAACCTATAAAATGTAGGGTGGGCAAAGGAGTGCAGCGACCTGCCCACCATTTGAATTATAAAACAATGACGTCTGTCCTCAAACAAAAAAATCGAGTACTATAGCAACAAATATTAACCACACGGACATCCCTATGATTAACATGCCGCTCTCAGAACTTGCAAGCTTATTGGGTACAAGTTTTTCAGGAAAAAACATGAATTTTCATGGGGTTAGCACTGATTCCCGTACATTAAAACCAGGAAATTTATTCGTTGCCTTAAAAGGCGAGCATTTTGACGGTCATCAATTCCTTGAACAAGCGGTTAATAATGGTGCTATTGCCGCATTGGTCAGTGAAGCTTCACCCATTCAGATTCCACAAATTGTCGTTGATAATACCTTAACTTCCATGGGCAAATTAAGCTCCCACTGGCGTGACCGCTTCTCTATTCCTTTTATCGCGATCACAGGAAGCAATGGCAAAACCACTTTAAAAAACATGATGGCATCGATATTACGCGCAGCCTGTCATGAGCAGCCAGAAAAAGTATTGGCCACCGAAGGCAATCTAAATAATGCTATCGGCGTACCGCTTACACTTTTTAGATTAAATGATCAGCACCGTTTTGCCGTCATTGAAATGGGCATGAACCATTTAGGCGAAATTGCTTATTTAACTCAACTTGCTAAGCCTGATGTAGCCGTCATTACCAATGCCGCAGAAGCGCATTTAGAAGGATTGCAAAATGTTGCGGGTGTGGCCAAAGCAAAGGGTGAAATTTTTCAGGGACTGAATGATAAAGGCGTTGCAATTCTTAATGCAGATGACCAGCATTTTGATTATTGGTATCAATTAAATTACTGGCATATGTTAAACAAAGGTCGTCAATGCTTGACCTTTGGATTGGAAAAAGATGCAGATGTTTCAGCTACTATCAATGAAAATCATCTTAGTTTACATACACCGAAAGGCAAGATAGATGTTACCTTGCCTTTATTAGGTAAACATAATGTGATGAATGCGCTTGCTGCCACGGCTGGAGCGCTTGCTTTAAACATTGATCTTGCTGATATTAAAAAAGGTTTAGAAAACATGCGCGCAGCCCCTGGTCGTATGCATCAATATGTTCACGCAAGCGGTGCACGCATTATTGATGATACCTATAATGCTAATCCCTTTTCACTCGCAGCTGCTGTTGACACACTTGCAGCATTTAAAGGCACTAAAATCGTTGTATTAGGTGACATGAAAGAATTAGGCCCTGATGCAAAATCCTTGCATGCTAACTCAGGCGAAAAAATACGTGCGGCGAACATTGATTATCTATTCACGCTAGGCGAAATGTCTGCAGAAGCTTCAAAAGCCTTCGGTAACAATGCTAAACATTTCACTGATAAACAAGCTTTAATAGCAGCCGTATTGCCTTATGTGAAACAAGATACACATATATTAGTGAAAGGTTCTCGTTCCATGAAAATGGAAGAAATCATTGCAAAACTTATTCCTGAAAATCAAATAGAACATACGCATTAAAGGAGCATCACATGGCCGTTAAAACACCTATCACAGTCGCCTATGGTGATGGCATAGGGCCAGAAATCATGGCTGCAACTTTAAAGATTTTATCCGCTGCCAATGCACAGATTGAACCTGAAATCATTGAAGTCGGAAAAAAAGTTTATTTAGAAGGTTTTTCATCCGGCATTCCCGACAGCGCCTGGGAATCATTAAAACGCACCAAAGTATTGCTCAAAGGACCTATTACTACCCCTCAAGGCGGTGGTTATAAAAGCTTAAATGTTACCC
>CAYVRW010000010.1:0-32397 GCA_964453575.1 uncultured Coxiellaceae bacterium
CTCCAAGAATGACAAAAGAAATAGAAAAATTTAATGATCAAAACACAACTAGCTATTTACTTTATCGCGGCAAGACGATGACTTATTTGCCCAGTGTATATGTATTGAATTATAAAGAATATTTAGGTCGATAGATTCTAAAGGTGGATTTTGATAAAAATTAGGAATTAACTATACATTATCAAAAACACAAAGGAATAAATGATGAGAATTAATTTTTTACATTGGGAGCCTTCAATTTCTGAACCTGCTGGTCACGTTGCTTTATCGATTGGAGGAAAAACTTATGGCTTTTGGGGCTTAAATGCTCGACCAGACGATACTCGTGGACCCACACCCGGCGTTATTAACACTGATGAAAACTTAGAAAAATTTATAGCCGGTTTAAGGAAAGCAGCATTAAGTGCTCTTCAAGAAAAAGGACTACGATTACCTTCTGGCATTCAAGTCTATTCCATTATTTTTGAACATTTTGAACATATTAAAACTGCTTCAGAAGAAGCATTATCTAAATTTTTTACAGAGATAGATCCAGATCAAAAAATTTTAGGAGATCAACGTGATACTGTTGTTGAGGCTTCTAAAGCTTTAACAAGATGGTTACAAGAAACTAATCTTTCAAAAGCAGATATTACCAATATTGGTAATCCATCAGATACATTAGATATCTCCTTCTTGGACGGAAACGCAATAACAAGTAGATTAGGTACGCTGCAATCATTAGCTTTAGATAATAAGCTTTTTTGGTACGCAAAGGTGGGTGCTGCTACCGATAATTTTTTAAATAATGAAGGGGAAATGAAAATTGCTGGTCAATTTCCAGAACAAACTGGTTTTCGCTACTATGTAAGAGGTAAAGTTCGTCATAATTGCGCGAGCTTTATTTTAGATGCGTTAAAGGAGGGCGGACTGGAAAATTACACTAAAAATTTTAGTGAAAAGCCTTATATTAAAGCTGCTTTGCAACAAACAATGACCCTCAATGCAGATTCTAAAGGAGAGCTGCCGGATACCAAACAATTAGCATCAGTAAACTCTATTGAGCACCTTAACATGCCCTTTAGATTATTTGGGTATGGGAACAGTCCAATTACCAACTGGTTTGGCACAACCCCAGTAGTGTTATATCGGCTTGTGCTATATGCCATCAATGCAAGCAAACAGCCTACAAAAGGCTCCACTCAAAATTGTCTCGTTGCATAATACAAGCTGTTTGTAGGCGGAACACGCTAAGTGGTAACTGCAAAATTTAAATGGCAAGATAGTGTAACTATATGATTTAATATTAAAATTTAATAAAACGCTGTTTGTACATCCAAAAACTAATTCAAATTACGAAATAAAATGGCCTTTTTGGTAAAGCTATGCTAGAAAAGCATTTAGATTTTGATAGGAGACATGAATGCAAGCAACATCAACAACCGGAGAAATACCCTTGAGTTCACATGAAATAACCCATACGGCCCAGGCTTGGGTGGTAACATTAACTGCCTCATTGTTTTTCTTCTATGTTTTTATCCAATTGAATCTTTTTAATGCTATCGATGTGCAATTGATGCAGGCGTTTCATTTGGATGCGCCACAGTTAGGACAGTTATCATCGATGTTTTTTTATGCTAATACCTTGTTTCTTTTTCCTGCAGGTGTCTTGCTTGATCGATATTCAACCAAGAAAATTCTTTTAACGGCTGTGCTATTTGCCACGATAGGAACATTGATCTTTGGACTGGCAGAAACGTATTTAACGGCAGCCATAGGGCGATTTTTGGTGGGCACCGGTGCTGCTTTTTGTTTTTTAAGCTGCATTAGAATTGCGACACGTTGGTTTCCTCCCGCTAAAATGGCGTTAGTGACCGGCGTTGTGGTGACGATGGCGATGTTAGGCGGTCTGGTTGCACAAACCCCATTGGCGGTATTAAGTCATACAGTAGGTTGGCGGCAAGCGGTTCTCATGGATGCAGGTTTGGGTGCGATCATTTTTTTCGCGGTCCTTCTATGGGTAAGCGATTATCCACCGGGAAGTCATGAAAAACATGCGGCAGATAAAGCTCATTTACAAAGTCTAGGTTTTTGGAAAAGCATAGGTTTGGTCACATTAAATCCGCAAAATTGGTTGGGCGGTATTTATACGGCGCTGATGAATCTACCGGTATTTTTGTTAGGTGCTTTATGGGGTATTCATTATTTGATGCAAGTACACCATGTGACCTTGATGCAGGCATCTTATGCAACGACCTTGTTTTTCTTCGGAATTATTTTGGGATCGCCATTCTTTGGCTGGATTTCTGATTATATGGGGCGTCGTGTGCTACCTATGATATTTGGTGCAATCATCTCTCTTGCAGTGATATTGGTATTGCTCTACGTTCCTGTGTCTTTCGCCGCCGTTCTTGTTTTATTCTTTTTGGTAGGCTTTGTCACAAGCTCTCAAGTATTAAGTTACCCAACGATTGCAGAACTTAATCCTACCTCTCTTACGAGTTCTGCTATCAGTATTATTTCGGTAGTGATCATGTCGAGTGGTGTGATTTTCCAACCTTTATTCGGTTGGGCAATGCAATTGCATTGGGACCATACTATGATGGATGGTGCGCCGGTTTACGCTGCATCTGATATATTAAATGCAATGTTAATCATCCCTGTTGCTTTTGTGGTTGCTTTGTTTGCCTCATTCTTAATAAAAGAAACGTATTGCAAATTGCAAGGGTAACATCATATGACCAGGGCTTTTATTCTTTTAATGGATTCGTTTGGTATAGGTTCGGCAGATGATGCTCTTAAGTATGGCGATCAGGGATCCGATACTTTGCGACATATTGCGGAGTATTGTGCAGCGAAAGGCAGGCCATTGCAAATTCCTAATCTTCTTCGTTTAGGACTCAATGAGGCAGCGAAAGTGAGCCAAGGCAAGCCTGTGTCAGGGTTGACGAGTCCTGCGCTCATTGAAGGTGCTTACGGTTGTGCTGCCGAAAAAAGTTTTGGTAAAGACACACCCAGCGGTCATTGGGAAATTGCCGGTGTTCCTGCTTTATTTGATTGGGGATATTTTCCACCGGAATATCCGAGTTTTCCTGAAGAACTTTTAGAAGAACTTATCAAACGCGGAAAATTATCAGGCGTGCTTGGTAATAAACATGCCTCAGGAACAGATATTATTGTAGAACTGGGTGAAGAACATGAAAAATCCGGCAAGCCCATTTGTTATACTTCAGCGGACAGTGTTTTTCAAATCGCAGCACATGAAGAATCGTTTGGTTTAGATCGTCTTTATGAACTTTGTTTGATTGCGCGAGATTTAGTAGATCCTTATAACGTTGGCCGTGTGATCGCAAGACCTTTTACAGGCAAGCCTGGAAATTATCGTAGAACTGGAAACCGTCGTGATTATGCTGTGCCTGCGCCTGAACTTACGTTGTTGGATAAACTTAAAGCATCGGGTCATGACGTGATTGCAATCGGCAAAGTTTCTGATATTTATGCGCATCGTGGGATTACCAAAGAAGTAAAAGCTGATGGCAACATGGCGCTTTTTGATGTGTTATTAAAAGAAACGAAAACAGCACCTGATGGCAGTTTGGTGTTCGTTAATTTTGTTGATTTTGACATGTTGTATGGTCATAGGCGTGATGTTTTAGGTTATGCCAAAGCACTTGAAGATTTTGATGCAAGATTACCTGAATTCGAACGTTTAATGAAGCCAGGTGATATTGCGGTCATCACAGCAGACCATGGCTGTGATCCGACTTGGAAAGGTACCGATCATACACGTGAACATATTCCTGTTATTGCTTTTGGTCCTGGAGTTAAAACAGGTTCCATTGGAAAGCGTGAAACCTTTGCGGATATAGGACAAACGTTGGCGAAGCATTTGGGCATAGAGCCATTGGCGATGGGTGTGGGGTTTTTGTAAATATTATAGCGCTTTAAAAAAGTATGGCCATAGTTGTTCTCGCTCCAAAGCATACATCCATGTATTTTGGGTGACATCCTGTCACCAAGTCGCTTAAACAACTATGGCCATACTCTTTTAAGTTGCTATAACTTTGAGTTTTTATTAGATTTTTTTATGAATTTCTGCTAAACAGATGTATAGGAAGATTATATATACAGGATAAACTATGTTTCTTAGAAGATATTTAAGAAAACAAAAACTCAGACAATATAACAAATTTCAACATTCAGAAATAAAGCCCAAACCATTACCCAACCAAGCTACCCTTGCCGATAAATTTGCGCCCTATTTAGAAACAAGGGATCTTTTAAACATATCCAGAGCGAGCAAAGATTCTTATGTTTTATTTAACAAAGCAACCACTGCATCTAAAACGCAAATCCTTCTTAAAGCCGTAGTTTTTGGTGATTATAAAAAAGCAGAATATATTCTTAATGAAAATCCTGAGTTATTACTTGAAAAAGGTACGGTTAAAGATTTTTCCGGACGTACACATGCAAGGCGAACAGCTTTTCAGCTTGCACTAGGAGCCGGTGATTTTAATGTGAAAGATAAAAACGGTAATATTGTGGTGCATGGCATGGTTGAAATGATGGAAAATTATTTTAAGATGCTGCCCGGGAAAACTTTAAATGAAGTTAATCAAATCATCTATGAACAATACAGAGGACAATTTCCCAAAAATTATGAAGCCATTGAATCAGCACGCATTAACTATGATAGTGCAGCGCTTCATCAAATGTTCAACGCTATTGCGAATGCAACGGATGAAATATGTGATGCGACATCCGTTGTTGAAGATAAGATTATGAAAATAGTACATCAGGAAAAATCAAAACGAGCTTCTGTATTAAAAAATATTATTCAGTTGATAATAAAAGCTGATTCAAATACAAATTTTGAAAAAGCATTTCGAAAACTTAAAAGTTATTTGACAATATATCGCATCATAAGTGCTGATTTTAATATGGGTGTTCTTCGTGCATTGTATGAATTTAGATATCATTTAACATCCACAAAGCCCCAGATGATGGGGAAACATTTTAATTATGAATTATTTATCGAAGCAGCCGAACTCTACGAAGAATATTATGTACATTTCGGTAATCACTGGAGCAAACCAAGAAATTTATTTTGTTGGCAAAAAATTTTTGGCTGTATCCAGCGTTATCTTCCTGCCTGTGATGCGCAATGCATGGCTCAAGGACTTTGGTACATTTTGGAGCATGGTGAAAAATCAAAACGCAGCTTGGAGTTTCGTCAAGGCAGCGGCAGTTATTATCCGCTCGATTCGGAGCTTGGTTTAAATGTTGATTGGGACCTTGTGGGCGCTCATTACGCATGGTCACAGGCGGGATTTATGGTGACATGTGCAGATCAAAATCTCGTAAAAGGGTTTACCGATTTATTATCAAAACTTGTTTGCAGTAAGGACAACAGTAGCTTAGCTTATAGCGCGCCTAGGCCGGTAGAAAAAAGGCGTAGTTGTGTGGTGATGTAGGGCAACAATGCCCGAGCGTTATAGTAACTTATTGAAAAAATGGAAGATTTATTTTCGATTCATAACACATTCTTGCCCGTAAGACTGCGCCACAGTGATCCGCCTTTTTAATTTGATCAACTTCCACTGCTATGATAATCTCGAATTCAACGAGGTTATAATAAAAAAGGCACAATATGTTCTCAACTAATCAAAAAAAATTCTCATATACCAATGTAGCTTTTTTCAACGCCGCGGCGGATGGTAAAATAGATCACCTTAAAGACCTTTTTCAAAAATACGGTAACCAAATCAACCTTAATCAAACCTATGGTGATAATAAGAGATTTTCGCTGTATAAAGCTGCTGAAATGGGTCATGTTGAAGTTGTAAAATATTTATTGGAAAAGCGCTGTGACATTGATCTAAGAACAACAAACGGTCAGACAGCTTTGTTTGCGGCGGTTTCTGAAGGCCGCGATAAAATCGTAAGATGCCTCTTAGATGCGGGAGCAAATCCAGATATACCTAGTAGATCTGGAGATATGCCATTAGATATTGCTGTGATTAAGAATAATCCCATCATAAGCGAAATGCTGGATGGTCATGCTCAAGGTTTTCATACGGCTTTAATTCAGCGCATGAAAGTATTAGGTTATATGTCTTCACATGAAGGCGTCTGTTTTGGATTTTCAGAAACGCTAAAAAAATTAATATCAACGAACAATGAAGCGGCTATTGCTGAATGTTATAAAATGTTAGCTTGGCTTAAACAAAGCAAAGCATGGGATTTATATCTTATAAAAATCATGCATGATGCTTTAATTACGGTGGCGGAACAAAAAGCCCTGAAACATTTTAATGTATCTAATGAGCATGAACTTAATCTTGCACAACATACTCAATTTCAACAAATAGTGAAAGATAAGCTTGCTTTGCGCCGCAGTCAATTGACGAAAGAAGAGCAGGAAGACGAATCTCAGTATCTTTATATTAAAGCATTTTTTGATTCATTAGAATTAGCACATTTAAATGAATTTTATTTATATTTATTTCCAAAGCATAAACTTCATTATCTGCCTGATGCTGAAAGTTATAAAAAAAGCTATCCTATAAAAGGCCAGATTTTATTAGCTCCTTTTGAGCATGGGATATTAAAATATAAATCCATTCTTTCTAATCAATCATTGCTAGAGTATCAGTTTACGTTGGAGGAACTTAAAAGTGAGTTGCATGATCATTACGATGATTTTGCGAGCGCTTTACAGACTAATAACTCCATAAAATTAAATTTTTATCTTGAGACTATTCTAACTCTTATAGCGCAACAAAAACATAAGATAGTAGAGCGTGATATTTTCTCCCAATCTGAAACACCTTTTTGGGTAAATTCTATTGTGCAACCTCAAATCTTAGAACAAAAAAGAGGAGAGGTTCAATTGACTAAATTTACGGGTGTTTATTCGAAAGCTGATCTTCTTGCTTATTTAACAAGGCTGCGTCACCGCATTAATCAGGAAAATCCAAAAATAACCGTACCTGTTGTACTTAATTTAAATTCTATCGATCATAGGATTTTAGTTGTTTATCATCCAGATAAACAATGGGAATTTATGGATATTAATCAAATATCATCAAAACCTTCGGAAATAAAACGAATTTTTTTAACAGACGAAAAAGAAATTGTTGCGAGAATTAAAAAAGGAATTGCTTCGGGTGAATATGCTGTGATGAATACGCGTGTTACTGCTACGCAAGACGTTGAAAATCAAATAAGACCTGTCATCGAAAAATGGGAAAATGATTTGCGAGATATGCATGCCCCAACACCAGAAAAAATTAAATTTTCAGATGAATCTAAAGGAACATGGTTTTTAACAGCAGCGATAGCAGGTGATGAAAAATCGTTGCAGAGATTGCTAACATGCAAGGCTGCGATCGATCCTAATCAAACCAACAGCGAAGGTTCAACAGCTCTTCTTATAGCGGTTAGTAATAGTGATATGAATACTGTTAGAATATTGATGGACTACAAAGCTTCTATTGATCCCAATAAAGGCAATGAAGACACCAAGTCAACGCCGCTCTTGATAGCTGCTCAAAACGGTTATCTTGGAATGGTTAATCTATTGCTGGCTCATCCTAGGATTGATCCTAATAAAGGTCTTCTGAATGGCGCAACACCTCTTTACCTGGCTGCACAAAATGGTCATGTTGAAGTCGTGAAAGCTTTGCTTAATCATCCTGATACTAAGGCTAATAAAGCTAGAAGCGATAACACAACACCGCTTTATATCGCTGCTCAAAACGGTCACCTTGAAGTGGTTAAAGCATTGCTCGATGATCCTTTCATTGATATTGATCGAGCTGTTGATAAGGGCTATACAGCATTTGATGTAGCAGCTATAAATAAACATGATGAAATTGTTCAGATGTTGCAGGATTTTAAAGATAAACAAGAACGACAAATGAAAGCAATGCATAGAATTATTTAGAGTCTCATGCCGTGAGATACCGAGCCCATCTCACGGCATGTAACGATGAGATATTCTAAACTCGTGGATGTTTTGGCGACACTTCCCGACCCGCCGCAGTTTTTAAAACATCAATATGATGAGTTTTAAATAATTTACTTAACAATGAGTTATTTGATTTACAAATTTGCTCAAACAACGGTTTTGAACCATCCGCTTTTTTATACCTATTCCATATTTCTTCCATAGAAATTTTTGCATCATACAATTGCTGCAGTTTTGCAAGATCAAAATCAATAACCTGTGCATTAAACGCATAAAATTCTTCTACTTTTATACAACCAATCTTTTCTAAAACGTTATAATAAGATGCATCTTTAACAGGATAAATATGAAGAAAATTACAAGGAGCGCCTGTGATGTTGGCTATTAAATTGGATGCTTTTTCGATTTCATCTTTTAGATCATTTGAATTTAATTTTAAGAGTGCATCTCCATCGACAACTTTGCAAGTCCATCTGTCATTATCTTTGGAAAATGAAGTTACACCACTGAATTGGCCACTCAAAAGACCGCGGGCTATTAACATCTTGCTTACTAAATTAGAATATATGCTAGGATGTTTAGGTTCTCCCGGATGCCAATCGTAACAACTTTCAGATTTATAATTTGCACCATTAAATTGCCATGTTAAATGAGTTAAATCATGTAATTTTTCAGTGACAGCTTCCATCTTTTTTAAATGATCACTGATATTACCATAAAGATAGTGCAATCCAACTTGCGGTAATACATCTTCAAAAGTTAATTGAGGATATTTTTCTAACATGGTGTTTATATTTATTGCTAAATTGACAAGAATAGGATACTCATGAAAATGGCTGTTGGAAATTGCCAAAAATTCTTTTTTGTCTAATCGTCGAATATAAGAGAGAGCAGCCTCAATGATTTCTTGAGATTGCAGCATGTTTCCTACAATTAATAACTTTAACGCAGTATCTAACGTTTTAACGACTTCTTTCTCGCCGCTGCGAATAATCACAATGCATCTTGCAATATGTTCATTAAATTTTTCTACTAAACTTTTTAACGTACTTTCATTTTGAATATAGCGCGCTGTTTTTTCTTTAATTTCTAATGCTTCTAATGTTTTTTCACATTGTTCAAAATTTTTATCATAATCACTGTGACGCTCTTTAAGTAAATCAAGCGGGGTTTTTCCATCAGTGTTTTCAATAGCAACTTTTGCTCCTGCTTTCAACAAAGCATCGATATTTTTATATTTATGATGATCGCAAGCATCATGCAGCGGGGTATTTCCTTTATTATTGACCGCATTACAATCTAATCCTTTGTCAATAAAATATGGGCAGACATCATCGTCCCAATTCTGTGCTGCAAAATGTAAGACAGTGGAATTATCAACATCTTTGGCTTCAAGATCAGCTTTAGAGGATCGAGCAGCCAGTAATTGAATCACAGGAAGTTTACCATCTTCTGCTGCATGCATTAACGGTGTAATCCCATGGTAATCATGGGTATCAAGTTTTGCGCCATGATTTAAATAGAGTTCTGCTAAATCTGGAGAAGATTTAGTAACAGCCCAATACAATGGAGTTCGACCCCTATCATCTTTTTGATTCACATCAGCTTTTAATGAAAGTAGTTTTTGAGCGATGCGATAATGCTCTTCCCCGCTGCCATTACATGCAGCCCATGTTAACAATGATTGACCTTCACTATCTGTGCTGTTCACAGAAATTTGATGATCAATTAATATATCTACCAATTTTTCTTCACCATTCATCACCGCGCTGTAGAAAACTTCATTGGCGCGAGCTCTAGCGCCTGCTTTTAATAATGCTTCTACGACATCATTTTGTCCATTGCAATGCGCCCAATATAAAGGCCCGCTATAGGATCCTCGGTAATTTACATCAGCTTTAGCGTCGAGCAATATTTGGATGGTTTTTAAACTGGCTTTTTTAAAGATGGCCTGCGACAAAGGTGTGCTTACATCGGACCTGGCATTCACATCGGCTTTTAAACTAATGAGTAACGCCGCCATGTCAGCTCGATCCTCCCAACAGGCATCATGGAGGAACGTTGTATCAAATCCATGCCTGTACTCTAATAACCACGGATCTTTTTCGATAGCCTGTCGAACTCCGGCTAAATCATTATTTATAATTAATTTATAGACGTTATCTGCGATGGTTTTACGGTCTTGCATAGTTTGCGCCCCTTTCTATCTCAATCTTACCTATAATTCTAGAACTCATGTTATCTCTCCAATGGTTTTGCATGCGGTGTTATTTTTTGATCGATATATTAGGACATAATTTAATAGAGTTTCATATCCGTATCAAATACGGATATGGCATTACTAATAGGTTTTGATGATTTATTACAGACTATACTAATTAATAAAAGCTCTCTCAATGAACTCACAAATTTTCCATACTGATATGACAAAATTGTTGATTTGCCGCATGCATCCTCTTAGTTGTTTTTATATGGGCGCAAACGATAACATACAACAATTCGTGATGCTAACCTTTTATCTTCATCCCAATCTCATGCGGCACACCATCCGGTTCACCTGCAAGATGCGCGACAAATTGCCAGTCAATTAACACTTCCGTATTTTTCGGCAAATTACTTTGTATCGCAGTGACAATATCATCCAAATTAGTCTCTATGCCTTTATCATGTTCATCAAGTATAGGATGTGCTTCCAGGAAAAGCTTATCACCGCGCCAGCCTACTTTGTTAGGCATGTTAATGATTTGCACCGGAGTGCCGGCAGCGATAATAGGAAATAATTCTTGAATATCCGTTTCATTCAGACGGATACAACCAAAGCTTGCGCGCCTGCCAATACTTTCTGGGGCTACCGTGCTGTGTAGAAGAAAGCTTGGAATATTCAAGTAAATGGCATAATGTCCTAGAGGATTATCGGGCCCAGGAGGCAGCACACGTGGCAGATGAATACCCTGCAATTCATTAAATTTGCGTACATCAGGTCCAGGCATCCAGGAAGGATTAACTTTTTTTCGGGTAATAGTTGTATTTTGTATAGGAATAGTATTACCGATTTTACCTATACCTATAGGATAGGTGATAACTTTGTCACTGTTTTCTGGGTAGTAATAAAGCCGCATTTCAGCAACATTGATTACCATGCCTTTGTAAGGCAAAGACGGCAATATGAAAGCAGTAGGTATCACTAAATTTCGTGAGTATAAAGTTGTTTCAGTCGTCCCGGGATTCGCAGCTACAATAGCATTTAAGCCTAAATTATAACGATGCGAGACAGAAGCTGTGTTATCGCCAAAGGATGCTTTGGCTATTTGCACTTCGCCCACAAGCTGAGTGCCGGAAGGCGGCAGAGGATATTCCATAGCAAACAGTTGATGTGAGTTTAGGAGTATTCCTAAGGTTATGCATGTTTTAATGTATTGTTTTAAAATTTTGATCATGTTTATCAATCCTCAACCTGCTAAAAATGTCGAATTGTTTATCCACTTTCGATCAGGATAATAAACGACAACCAGCGAATCGTCTTTAATGGTGTTAATTAAGGGCCGTACTGTGTCAAGTCCAACAGCAGGACAACCCCAACTGCGTCCTAAAAACCCATGTTTTCTTATAACATCAGGGTGCGCGTACCATGCGCCGTGAAAAACAATGTAACGTTGTAATGCTTTGTCATTAATGCCATCTTCAAGTCCTACTAGCCGTAATGAATAACCGTTAGCCCCCATATAAGGAACGCTTAACGTTTTGAAAACACCAATGCTGGATTTTAAACTGCCTGGCTTATTTGAGAAAGAGGTAGCATTCAATGTTCCACTATTTTTTCCATGAGAGACCCAGGTATTGAACAAAACCTTATCATTTTTTAAGTCTATGACCCATAGCCGTCTCTGGATTGAAGGCTTTGAGTAATCAATGATGGTAAGTAAATCTTTTTGGGCAACCCCTTGGTTTTTAGCATTGACGTAAGCTATTAATCCCAGCTTTAAAACTTTAGTGTCGATGTTTCTTGCTTGGGAAGTGATGGTTTCAATTTCATCCTGGACCCAATTTTCGCTTCCTTTGGGAGGTGTGATGGTTTTGGTAAAAAACCAATCAAAAGGCCCCCATCCGGTGATACATATGGTCAAAATAATGCCAATTACAGAAAATAAAAATGTTCGAAAAAAAGTCATCATAAGCCAAATCCATGAAAGTGCAGCTATTTTAGCAATAGGCATCTATCCTAATCCAGCGATGAATAAGAAGCTGGCAGTTAGGCAAAGAAAAAGGTATAGTTGCACGCTTATAACTCTATGTTTAAGAGTCATAAATTAAATAAATAAATTTTTGGAGATCGATCATGAAAAAAATAGCATTATTCTTAAGTTTAGCGGCAGCGGTCGTTTTATTTGCAGGTTGCGCTAACAAGCCACAACCCGTAGCTGCTGATACCAGCGCACATGCTGCACAACCAGCACCTGTTAAAAAAGATATGAAAGGTGAAAGTATCTAATTTAAGAATGTCATGCCAGCATTTGGTTGGCATGACATAAACTCCTGGAGGTCACTATGAAATCAACTGAAAAAATTCGTGTTGCTGTTTTATACGGTGGTCGTTCGGGAGAACATGAGGTTTCGTTAGCTTCAGCAACCAATGTGATGCAGCATTTAGATAGATCACGTTTTGATCTTGTTCCAATCGGCATTGATAAACAAGGCAGCTGGTTTTTAGGCGATGATGTTTTTAATAAAGAACTCAATGCACCCGTGATGTTACGTTTGCAACGTGAAACCGAAAGAATGTTATTTAATCCAGAGCTCATCGTTCGATCCAAGCCAACACAGACTGCCTTAGCAGCCTTAGCCCATTCAGAAATGACGACTCAGCGGTTGTTTGATGTTGTTTTTCCTGTCATTCATGGCCCGCTTTGTGAAGATGGCACCATTCAAGGTTTGTTAGAACTTGCTGAAGTACCTTATGTAGGCTGCGGTGTGTTGTCATCGTCAGTCAGCATGGATAAAGATGTTTCCAAGCGCTTGATTCAAAATGCGGGCATTGCCGTGCCTCCTTATCTCGTGATTAAACGGGGCCCTTGGGACAAAAACCCGAAACATTATTGTGATTTGGTCACGCAACAATTGACCTATCCGGTTTTTGTCAAGCCAGCCAATACTGGATCCAGTGTGGGTGTGCATAAAGTAAAAAAACAGGAAGATTTGTTGGCAGCTATTCAGGATGCTTTTAAATACGATACTAAAGTGACGGTTGAGCAAGGATTGGATATTATTGAAATTGAAGTGGCTGTGCTTGAGGCTCTCGAAGTAGGCGCTGATCCCATTGTGAGTATTCCAGGTGAAATAAGACCATCGGCTCACCATGAATTTTATTCTTATGCATCAAAATACACCGATGAAAAAGGTGCGGAATTTTTTATTCCGGCTCCGCTTTCGGATGAATTACTGCAAAAAGTTCGTGTGATTGCTAAAGATATTTTCTTAGCACTGGAATGCGAAGGTATGGCTAGAGTGGATCTTTTCGTAGAACGCGGTACCAATAAAATATATTTCAATGAAGTCAATACCATTCCAGGTTTTACCGCCATCAGTATGTACCCTAAGCTTATGGCCGCTTCAGGTATGAGCTATACAGAATTATTAACACATCTGGTTTCACTTGCTATGGAACGGCATAGCCAGAAAGCAAAACTCAGTCGTGAGTATGCTGCGGTTTAAGTCATTTTTATTGCTGTTGTTAATGCAATGTGTGATGACGGTAAGTTACGCAGGGCCGGAAGGTGCGCGTACCTTATCATTAAATGAAGCTATCTTGCTTGCTGTACGTGAAAATCCTAACGTCAAGCAAGCCCAGCTCTCTGAAATCTCCGAAAAATACGCCTTAGATCTTGCTAAGTGGCAATTTAAACCACATTATTCTTTTTCTGCCACACGCACAACGCAAAAAAATTATCAGATTTCAGAGGACGACGAAGGCTATATTACCAATAATACGACGGGTGCAAGTGCTTCTGCTTCGTGGTTGTCACCTTATGGTACTAAAGTAACGATATCACCTAATGTAAATCAAAGTGATCATTTCCATCCCGGACTTACTTTAGAAGTCATGCAGCCATTGATGCGTGGATTTGGCCGGCCTGTGGTTGAGGCATCGTTACAAAATGCCATGGACAGCCAAAAAATCAGCCGCTTAAATGTCGAAGGGGCTTTGCGTAATACAGTGACCACCGTCATCAATGCATACCTTGATGTGCTGTCAGCGCAAAATAATTTACTTGTTGATCAAGAAGCATTGCAACGTTCCGAAGTGTCCGTTAATCAAACTCGTCTTTTTATTAAATCAGGACGTAAAGCGGGGGTGGAATTAATCACGGTTGAAGCAGAGGTAGCCAATGCCAAAACACGTATTGAAAATGATAAAAATAGTTTAGATCAAGCCCGTTATGCTTTGTTAACAGCAATAGGTATTGATCCTAATACGCCAATTAAATTTACTAGTTTAAATATTTCAGCACTCATAAAAAAATATTCCGTGCCAAATTTAGCTGCAACAAAAAGATTGACCGTAGAAAATGATTTGCAGTATCAGGCAGATATCATGACTTTTGAAGGCGCAAAAAAACGCAGTATATTACAAGCTGAGGATAACACGCGTTGGGAATTAAATTTATCAGGATCAGCCCATGCGGGTGATGGTACTGGAGGCGGCCCTAATTCAGGTCTACAAAGTTTGGTAAATGGCATTAATCAAACGAATCAAGTGAAGTTAGAACTTACTATTCCGATTGGCGATCAGCAGGCTAAAACAGCATTAGCTACTGCTAAAATTGGCTTACGTCAGGCAGTGATTGCGTTACAACAAGAAAAATGGGGCAAGGAAACCGGTGCAATCAATGGCTGGAACAGTATTTTCAGTGCAGAACGAGCATTAAAATTTGCAGAAAATGCAGAAAAGCTGCAACAAAAAACTTATACCATCAGTTTTCAAAAATATTCTCACGGTTTAATTGACAGTTTGCAATTACACTCAGCGCAGCAACAATTGATTGCAAGCAGTCAGGCATTGAATGCGGCACGCATCAATTATTTAAAAGCATTGGTAAACCTGGACCAAATGATAGGAAGAACGTTAAAAACATGGAAAGTCCAAGTTCGGTATGGCGAAGAGGGGAGGATATAAATCATGCGCATGATATATAGTATGATGTTACTGTATCTGATATGCGGCATCAATGCCTGCAGTCATGATACTTCAACTAAAAATAATTCAACTATCACAGTCGAATCAAAACCTTTAGTGTCACGCTATTATTACACGGGTGTGATACAACCTTTGAAAACGGTGGTGGTCACAAGCCCGGCTGAAGGGGTGATAGAAGATATGGCTTTTCATTATGGCGATCAAGTAAATGCAAAACAGGGCTTATTTACGATTTATTCAGATAAGTTTCAGACTGATTATAAAACGGCATTGATGCAATACATTAAAGCTAAAACTGAATTTAATAATAGCCAAAGTCAATTAAAAGAAGCCGAATTTCTGCATAAAAATGAATTAATATCTGATGATGATTTTAAATCCAAGCAAACGACGTTTTATACAGCGCAATTAACCATGGTTCAATCCCAGGATGCTTTATCGCAAATGTTAAAACAGTTGAATATCAAAGGGTTTAATCTTTATGCGTTGACCATACAAGATATTGATAAAATCACCAGCGCTTTGCATGCTCAAGATGGTTCACAAAAATTACAAATCAGTGCGCCTACCAAAGGCGTTGCATTATTACCGATTAAAAATGAAAGCAGTGATGTGAAGAAATTATCTAAAGGCGATTCGGTAAAACAAGGTGATTTGCTTGCTTTAATTGGTGATGTCAGTGGTTTGACGATTCATATTAATGTTAATGAATTTAACGTGAACCAATTGAATGTAGGGCAAAAAGTTACTGTGACGGGTACTGCTTTTTCACAATTCAATTTGCAAGGATATATTTCCAGTGTAGATAGACAAGGTCAGGCGAGCCAAGGCGGTATGCCAGTTTTTCCTGTAGAAGTAGTCGTGCCAAAGTTGACGGAAGAGCAACAAGAGGTCATTCATATGGGCATGAGCGCGAAAGTTGAAGTGACCATTGAAAGCGGCCCTGTGATTAGCGTGCCGCTTGCTGCTGTGTTTGAAAAAAATGGTATGTCGTATGTAAAGGTAAAAAATCATAATAAGGTCCAAGATGTACTGGTTAAAACAGGGCAAACCACTGAGAATGCAGTCGTCATTGAAAATGCTTTAAAACCGGGAGATAAAATTGTCACCGCTAGTTAGTTTGCAAAATCTTACTAAAATTTACCGCACTGATCATCGTGAATATCATGCGTTAAAAGATATTAATTTTGAATTAACCCGCGGTGAAATGGTAGCGATTGTAGGCGCCTCAGGATCAGGCAAATCAACCTTGATGAACATTATTGGATTTTTGGACCATTGCACGACGGGAAAATATTTATTTTCCGATAAAGATGTTTCACACTTATCAGATATTGACTTAGCGATTATTCGCAATCAAAAAATTGGTTTTGTATTTCAATCTTTCTTTTTATTGCCGCGCATGACAGCGTTACAAAATGTTATGTTGCCGCTTTATTATCGCGAAGTAGCAACGGATGTTGCGACAGAAAAATCATTAAAAATGTTAGAAAAAGTAGGCATGGGCGATTTTGCACATCATAAACCTAATCAATTATCCGGCGGGCAGCAACAGCGTGTTGCGATTGCCAGGGCTTTAATTAATGATTCTGATATTATTTTAGCGGATGAACCAACAGGTGCGCTTGATTCTAAAACTGGCGATGAAGTGATGAATTTATTTTTACGTTTAAATCAACAGGAAAATCGTACAGTAGTGATCATTACTCATGATAAAGGTGTAAGTAATCTTTGCGAGCGAGTGGTAACCTTAAAAGATGGGATGATCACATGAAAATATCCCTGCACATTCAAGAAGGGTTACAAAATTTATTTACTTCAAAATTGCGCTCGATATTGGCGTTATTAGGCATACTTGTTGGCACAGCGTCAGTGGTTGCGATGGTATTAGGCGGCGAACTTGCTACGCATGAAGCATTAAAACAATTTAAAACATTAGGTACCGATTTGTTGGCCGTGTCACTTACCGAATCACAAGATGAAAGCCGCACGGGCTCTGTGCAAGAGCAATTAACCTTAGATCAAGCAAGAGGTGTGATTAAAGCAGATAAAGCTATCTTAGATGCAGCGCCTTATACTCAGCTTTATAATAACATGCATTATGATGGCCATGAATTAAATGGCGGCGTGCTAGGTGTTACCGAAAGTTTTGCGCGCATTGTGCATGTCGATCTTGAGAAAGGCCGTTTTATTTCAACATTAGATAAATACGCCATGTATGGTGTCGTGGGTGCGGAGCTTAATAAAAAAATTGTGGAGTATTCACATCGCAGCGCATTAGGGCAGCAAGTTCAAGTAGGCAATGTGATTTTTACGATAGTGGGTGTTGCAAAACCTTGGCCGGAAAACAGTTTTGTTTATGCCAATATTGATAACACGATGATGGTTCCTTTGTTAACCTCCACGGCATTAAGTAAATATGCAGCTATCAATAATATGATTTTACGTTTATCACCGGATGCGAATATTCAACAAGTGCAGTACCAGTTGACGAAATACATGACGCAGTATGTAAAGCATAAACGATTTTTTTTCAGAAGCGCGCAAGAGCTGATTGATAAAATGGGGAAACAAAGTCAAATTTTTACGGTTTTTTTAGGACTGATAGGCAGTATTTCGTTATTAGTGGGCGGCATTGGTGTCATGAATATCATGTTAGTGTCCGTCGTTGAACGGCGTAGAGAAATAGGCATACGTTTAGCGGTGGGCGCAAAACATGCGGACATTCGAACGTTATTTTTGGTAGAAGCAGTGATGTTATCACTTTTAGGCGGCACCTTGGGCGTGATCATTGGCATGATTATTGCTTACGTGATGGCTGTCTTTTGGCATTGGGAATTTATTTTCTTTATGTTGCCGCCTGTGATTGGATTTGCCGTATCTGTTGCAACAGGAATATTTTTTGGATTTTATCCAGCATATAAAGCATCTAAGCTTGATCCTATTTTGGCGTTGAGAGCGGAATAGACTATGTATTATGCTTTGTTGGGGGTTGTTCTGATCTACCTATAAGCCAAGTTCACTATGTGAACCAAGACGAACTAGCGTTAACATATCATCATCTGGTTTTCGATAGATTAAAACTAAATCGGGTTTGATATGACAGTCACGATGATCTTTCCATTCTCCGGTTAATGAGTGGTCGTAATTTCGATGCGCCAATGGTTTATCTTCTGCAAGCAATTTCACGATTGATAATAAATCATGATCAAGTTTTTTATGGCGTCCAGACTTCTTTTCACGTTTATAGTCACGCTTGAATTGCGTAGTACGGTCAATCGTCCTCATCGTTCAGATTCGTCAGTAAGTTATCGACATTGCCAACAGTCACCACTTCGCCGCGACGCGCAGCCTTCATAGCCTTGATGGTTTCCTCATTCGGCACTAACGGTTCAAATGGTAACGCTTTCTCCTTGGCGATACGAATAAGCATAATACGAAATGCATCTGATACGGTTAACCCCATTGCTGCCAATACGGTAGCAGCTTCCTCTTTGATGTGCCCATCAATACGAGCACGGACAACGGCATTTGCAGGCATAAATAAAATCCTCCCCTTATGAGCTACATTGTAGCCCATAAGGCTAGTTCTGTCAATACTGATTAAGCATGGAATAATCAAACCTCTTCTAACTTATTGATTTTTAAGTTTTTTAGAAATGCCCCAATAACAGGTGAATACAAGTTACAATAATAAAAACAGCCATTATATTTGAGGGCATATATGTCAACTTCTCCTGAAGAAGAAAAAAAAGTCTCAACAAATCCCGATGAGCAGACGACTGAGCATTATTTCACTACAGAGTTTTTCGCTAATTTTAAAATAGGCCTACCTATAGGTGAGAATAATTCACCTGTAGAAGTGCATTTGTTTTCCAATCCAAAATTCAATGAGGCTGTACGACTTTATCTGGAAAAACAGCACTCTCATGCAGAATGGAATTTTTTGCAAGATATTTATAAAGCAAGCCTCTCTTCGCCTGAAAATTCTCAAAAACATGCAGAAGAATTGTTACAAAAATATATTGTAGGCCCAGAAAAAAGTAAAACAGACGAAAATCAAGTTAATTTTGCAGCTACTGTGATTAAAGAGATAAAGGAAAATGTAAAAAATCAAAAAGGATTAGATAGTTTTGCACCTGCTATGCCGGCAATGAATGAATTATTAAATAATTTACTTCCACTTGGCTCTGATCGCCCTCTACAACAAAAAACATACCTTGATGCTTACCAACAAGATCAACATGATAAATTAATGCTGCCTATTAGAACAGTCATATGCAGTGCCTTAGAAGAGATAGAAAAAATAATTTCCAAGACTCCGAAGCCAGGATTTTTTGAAAAACCCAAACCCGAAATAGCAAAAATGAAGATGATACAAAACCAATTAATTGAATTACTTAAATCTTCTACTCAGCGCGGTTATACAACAACGAGTATGCAAAAATTACTTACAAAGCTTGCGATAGGAACTGAGTTTTTGGAAGACAACAAAGCATTAGCAGGTAAATTGGGGTCTGAAAGTCCACGCACACAGAGGGTAGGTGCTTTTGTTGACCTACTCGCTAAAATCCATCAAGACAATGCTGCTTTAAACTCCCAAGATCCGACTACTTTCGAAACAACTGCAAATAAAAAACTCATAGAAAAATATATGCTGCCTATAGAAAAACAAATGCAAGAAAAACCGGAATTAGAAAGAAAAGATACATCGATACGACGAGGCCCCAGCCCCAGCTAATTATCCACAAAACTCTGCACAGGTCTTTCTTTCAAACTCGTCTCACCCGTAAAAAGTTTTTCTGCACCCCATTCCGCCCAAGACCCATCATAAACCGCATGTTTATCATGCAGCATTAAATCAAGCAAAAAATTAAAAATAGGCGCAGTTAGTCCTGAACCGCAAGTCGTAATAATAGGTGCACTAAGATCAATACCCAACTCAATGCATTTTTTACGTAACTTTTCTTGGCTGATAAAGCTGCCATCTTTATTAAATAAGATAAAATAAGGATAGCCAAAGCTTCCAGGAATATTTCCCTGGCGTAAGTTAGGGCGTGGTTCAGGCCCCCCTGTGAAACGCACCGGATGACGCATATCAACGATTTGGTGAGTGGATGCGGTAAGATTATTTTTGATATCTTGCAGCGTACTTATATATTGCCTTTGTAATTGTGCGTTATAGGTTTTCGATGAAAAAGAAGGCTCACCCGTATCGGTTTTTCCGCCATCTCGTTCCCAAGCTTTAAAACCGCCATCAAGGATATAAAGTAAATGAGGATTATGACCGAATACTTTAAACATCCATAATGCACGGGCCGCTGTATGACACTCGCTATTATCATATAAAATGATTTTATAATCGTTGCGTATGCCTAATTTACCTAATTTTTCACTGATTTTCTTTTCATCCAGCAGTAACATATTCGGAATATCGGTATCAGGATCGCAGAAATCTTTGATATCGAAAAATTGGGCATCCATAATATGTTTTTCGATAAATTCAGCTTTGGCATCACGTTCATCCAGATGAAAACTTGCATCCAAAATGACCAGATTTTTCTGATTTTTTCTGAATTTATCAAGTTGTGTTGAGTTAATCAGCCAAGGCATACATGAATCTCTTGAGTTTGCTTCGTTGAATCGTATTATAACCAATATACAAAAATAAACAAAAATAACCAAATGACATCAACAAAATGCCAATACCAAGATACGGCTTCAAAGCCAAAATGATGTTCGGGCAAAAAATGACCTTTGAGGCAGCGAATTAAAATCACGGTTAACATAGTCAAGCCTATGGTCACATGGGCAGCATGGAAACCTGTCAGTAGAAAAAAGGTGGAACCATAAATACCACTAGATAACGTAAGGTTTAAATGGGTATAGGCTTCGGTATATTCATAGGCTTGAAAACTTAAAAAGGTCAATCCAAGTAAAATAGTGATAATGAGTCCAATATTCATTTGTTTACGATGATTTTTTTCCAAACCCCAGTGGGCAAAAGTCACAGCAAGGGCACTGCTTAATAAAATAAAAGTATTAAGTGCAGGAATGCCCCATGCAGGAATCACATCAACGGGGCCTTTGAATTGTTGGGGATTAGGGTTTTTAAGTAATGGCCACAGGGCTTGAAAATGCGGCCATAATAAAGCATGTGTTTCATCATCGCCGCCTAAAGCAGGCACCGAGATTTGCCGGGCATAAAATAAAGCCCCAAAAAAAATGCCAAAAAAAGCAATTTCAGAAACAATAAACCAAAACATGCCCCAGCGATAAGTTCGGTCCATTTTTTTATTGTATAAACCGCCCATGCTTTCATGAATGACGGTGCTGAACCAACCAAACATCATGCAGGCTAATAAAAGTGCACCTACCATGAAAAGATAATGGCCATACCAATGATCATGGATAAGATTGATAATCCCTATCACCGCAAAGAATAATCCAAATGATCCTAAAATCGGCCAATGGGTGGATTTTGGAATAAAATAACGTCTGTTATTTCCTCTCATAGGTTCCCATTAGGCTAGCATAGCTCACCATATGATTGTTAATGAAGCTTGATGCTTCTTGCGTCGACGATATCGTGTCTGGAAGCACAGTACTCAGTGCATATAGAATAAAATAATAATGATGCATTCCCTCTTTTGGACAAGGACTTTGGTACGCATAATAACCATTACTATTGCGTCCTGTGGGGAATGAGGTTTCATTGGCTGCAATGGTTTTGGTTTGCGGCGGGATATTATAAATAAACCATACAATGGCTTGGTCAGGGGGCGTCGAGGACTCTTTATCTCCTACAATGAGTATCAGTGATTGCGCTTTTTTGGGAACGCCTTTAATCGTGAATGGTGGAGAAATGTTTTTACCATCACAGGTGTATTCCGATGGAATGGCACCTTCATGCGCAAAAGCCGGGCTTGCGAGAACCATTTTAGCAGGTCTTTCCATAAATTCTTCCGCATAACTGAGAGTACAAATAGTTACTAAAAATAAGCCTGCAATAGAAAGAAAACTTTTCATATAGACCTCTTGTTCGTTAATTTATGCTTGTTCCCAATTCGTTTCGATAGGAGCACAACTTACTTCTGATAAAACAGAGGGCATATTTTCTCTTATGGCTCCCTCTTTCACTTGATTAGTTTTAGGCCTTGCTTGCCATCTGACTTGTGAATGAGTACGACAAGGAATGTCACACCAGAAACTACAGTGAAGAGGGGCCAATGGATTAACGCAATCCCAACTTGAGTTCTCCCTTGTGCAATAGTCTTGTTGGATACAAACAGACTCAGGCGGGCCCCAATAAACCAGCTTGCTTTCATGTTTTATCCTTATAAGAGTTTGATTGGCCTTGCAATCATTTTGAACTTGATGTCCCTCAGCAGTGTACTTGATGCCCGGCGTGAAAACTGTATTAGTGTTAATAGAAGCTGTTCGGTGCATCACAATAGGTTTTTCCATAGGCGTTATCTGAGTTGAATCAATTGCATAAGAAAAAATGGTACAAGTAATAAGATATAAAAATAAAATGAATTTTTTAGAATGGCGCATTGCTGTAACCTTTTTATTTTAAAATTATCGGCGCTGTTTGAAACGTGTGATGCGGTGCAGGGGATGGCACCGTCCATTCCAACCCATGCGCACCCTCCCATACTTTTTCGCCAGCTTTTTTCCCAAAACGAATAGTCGTGACAATATTATATAAAAAAATGAATTGAGCAGCACCTAATATAAATGCCCCTACGGTCGCAATTTGGTTAAATTCGGTAAATTGCAGCGCATAATCCGGAATACGACGCGGCATGCCGGCCAGTCCTAAAAAATGCATGGGGAAAAAAGTAAGATTAACGCCAATCGCAGTCAGCCAAAAATGCCATTTGCCTAACGTTTCATTATAATAATGCCCTGTCCATTTCGGCAGCCAATAATAAATGCCGGCAATGATGGTAAATAAAGCACCCGGAACTAACACATAATGAAAATGGGCCACCACAAAATAAGTATCTTGATATTGATAATCTGCCGGAACAATGGCTAGCATGAGGCCTGAAAAGCCGCCGATGGTGAATAAAAAGACAAATGCAATAGCAAACAACATAGGTGTTTCAAAAGTCATGGCACCACGAAACATGGTTGCGACCCAGTTGAAAACTTTAATCCCGGTGGGAACAGCAATAAGCATAGTGAAATACATAAACACAATTTGGGCATAAAAACCAATACCCGTGGTAAACATATGATGTGCCCAGACCAGAAACGATAAAATGGCAATGGAGGCAAGCGCTATGACCATAAAGGTATAACCAAATAATTTTTTGCGGCTAAATGTTGGGATAATTTCAGAAATAATACCGAATCCTGGCAAAATCATAATATAAACTTCAGGATGACCAAAAAACCAAAATAAATGTTGATACATCACGGGATCACCGCCGCCCCCTGCTGAAAAAAAGCTGGTGCCAAAATGCCGGTCAAATAACATCATGGTGACCACACCCGCAAGAATAGGCATCGCAAGAATTAATAAATAAGCAGTAATTAACCAGGACCAAACAAACAATGGCATTTTCATTAACGTCATGCCGGGTGCACGAAGATTAAGAATGGTCGCTATAATATTAATTGCACCCATGATGGAGGATATGCCGAGTAAATGGATAGCAACAATTAAAAAATCAGTACTTGGCGGGCCAAACTGGGTTGATAAAGGCGCATACATGGTCCAACCAAAATTGGGCGCTTCGCCTGTCATAAAAAAAGTACTAAGTAATATGGAAAAAGCAAAAGGCAGTATCCAAAAACTCCAATTATTTAAGCGCGGCAATGCCATATCGGGGGCGCCTATCATCAAAGGAAGCATCCAATTCGCAAGGCCGATAAAAGCTGGCATGATAGCGCCGAATATCATGACTAGACCATGGATGGTAATCATTTGGTTGTAAGTGTTAGGTTGAAAATATTGCAGCCCGGGCTGAAATAATTCCAAACGAATGAGCATGGCCAGCATGCCGCCAACGAAAAACATTAACCCGCTAAATACGAGATATAAAGTACCTATGTCCTTATGGTTCGTAGTAAATAACCAGCGTTTCATCCATTCCATGGTGATTATTGTCCTTTTGCTTTAGCATCCTTAATGTCATCGGGTTGTACAACATCGCCTTTATTATTTCCCCAAGCATTTCTTTCATAAGTCACCACCGCGGCAATTTCTTCATTGCTCAATTGCTCTTTGAAGGCCTGCATGGCAGTTCCAGGTTTACCAAAAACAACTTGATGAATGTGTGCAGGTAATGGTCCTGTCGAAATTTTGCCGCCTTTTTGTGCGGGATACATGGGCGGTAAACCTTCGCCGTTTACTTGATGGCATACGGCACAAATATTGTTGTATGTTTTTTCTCCTAATGCCATGAGTTGGTCTTTTGTCATTTTATTGGCAGGAGCTGCAGCGGGTGTTGGGGGTGGCGCTTGCGTTTTTGCGGGCGCCGAGACGGGAGCGGGTATAATCGGCGTCGTGGTTACCGGGGCAATGACAGGTGCTGCTCCTGGTTTATGTTGGGTGACCCATGTTTCATAATCTTTTTCTGCCATGGCAATCACAACAATAGGCATAAAAGCATGATTCAAGCCGCATAATTCAGCACATTGGCCATGATAAATGCCAGGTTTATTGATACGTGACCACATTTCATTAATATAACCAGGAATGGCGTCTTGTTTAATGCCTAAATCAGGCACCCACCAAGAATGAATGGCATCGTTAGAAGTGACCAGAAAACGAATTTTTTTATGGATAGGGACGACTAAAGGATTATCGACGGTTTGTAAATAATTAGCATTTTTTGGCGCTTTATTGTGAATTTGTTCAAAAGGCGTATTATTGTTGCTGAAAAATTTGATGTCATTATCAAGGTATTCATATTGCCATTTCCACTGAAAACCGGTGATCTTAATGGTAAGATCCGAGTGGTCGGTATTACGCATATGGTGTAATACTTTTGTCGCGGGTATAGCCATAAGCGTAAGAATAATGAAGGGAACAATAGACCAAGTGAGTTCAACCCATAAATGCTCATGAAATTGCGCTGGTTTGACGCCTTTTGACTTGCGATGATGGATAATAGCATAAAACATGACACCAAATACTATCAAGCCAATGGCCACACAAATCCAAAATATGGTCATATGTAAGTCATAAATATCATGACTCACAGGCGTCACACCCTGAGTAAGATTAAATTGAAAAGCCGCAAGGGCTTTGCTACTTGCGAGAAATAGGCTTAACAGTGTACATTGTGCAAAACGCATGTTGTTCCTCATGATGTGCGGTATTATAACTAATCTTTTCAATATAGGTATATGACTATCATGCAAAATGAAACGAATAATCAAAATATAGTAAATGCTTTAGTCGATGATTTAATTAAAGAAAAACGTTCGGATAGACGTTGGAAAAATATTCGCTTTTTTCTAGGCTTGCTCTTTATGGCGGCGGTATTCACATTAATTTTTTCACAATCCACTCAACCATCGCTCTCAGAAGGTGAGGGTGACAATTATGTTTCATTGATTCGTTTAAATGGCATGATAGGGCCGGGCGAAGATTTTTCCGCAGAATCCGTTGTGCCTGTGTTGCAGCAAGCATTTAAAGATAAGCTATCGAAAGGAGTTATTTTAGATATCAACTCCGGGGGCGGTACACCGGTGCAAGCTTCTATCATTCATGATGCGATTATTGAGCTTAAAAAGAAATACCATAAAAAAATTGTGGTCGTGGGTGAGGATACTTTAGCTTCAGGTGCTTATTTTGTGGCTGTTGCGGCTGATAAAATTTATGTGAATCCAAATTCAATCACAGGTTCCATAGGCGTGATTATGAAAGGCTTTGGTTTTCCTGAAATGATAAAAAAAATAGGAGTAGAGCGTAGAGTTTATACTGCAGGAACTGAAAAAGACCGTTTAGATCCTTTCTTACCGCAAAATCAAAAAGATATTGAGAAAATTGCCGAAGTGATCAAAGAAATTCATGACAACTTTAAAGAAGTCGTGATGCAAGGCAGACAAGGAAAGTTGACTGGGGATACCGAGCAGTTGTTTTCTGGTGATTTTTGGTCGGGAAAATCGGCTGTTAAATTGGGTTTGATTGATGGCTTGGGTAATTTAACGGATGTGATGCGAACGGAGTTTAATGTTTCACGGTATAAAGATTTCACGAATTCTGGTTCTGTGTTAAAAGCACTGGCAGGTCAGATGGGCGCGTCTATGGGAACGATGTTGAATGAATCGACGGCGTTGAAGGTGTTGGAGAAAATATAAAAATATACTGATTTTTCGTGCCCGAACCCGTGTGCGTGCCGGGCACGAAAAAAGAATGCTTTTATCGCCCAGCCCTATGCAATTTCGCCTCACTTTCCACCTTCTCTAAAAAGAAATCATTTTTCATAGCTTTATTTGATGCCTCAATCGGCGGCGGCGAATCTTCAGGTATATTTACCACAACTTTTTCTTCAGCAGGTTCTGGATTTGCTTTACTTAATAATTCATGAATATTCTTTACAGAAGAAGACGGTTTTACTTCAACTTTTGGAACATGATGATTTTTCAGGTATGCAAAAAAACGTTGAATGAGCGGACTGATAGGTACTGTGGGTACATGATCCATGTCTTGACGTGGTTCGGTGTGGGAAAAACAATTTTTTAGTTTTTCTTCTAAAAAAGAAAGCCCCGTTTCAACTCCTAATATAATTAGCTTACTAATGCCGACACCTGCCATGATAATGCCTGCAGCTACTGCTATAGAGGCAATCCAACAGTAAGCTAAAACATCGCCCGCCCCCCATGCAATGATGGTGCTATAATATATACCTGCAATTCCTACAAATAGACCTAATGCTCCCATCGCTAAAAAGATGGGCGATGCTATGATGGCGCCGATAAACTTTTTTTTATTCATATATATGCTTTCATTATTACCCATATCGATACGAAATCCCCTGTTTTCGATAGGAGGAGGCGCATCTTTTGGAAATGGTATTTCATGAGCATTTTCTTGATCTACTTTGAATGCTTCATCGAGATAACTTTTTTCTCTTTTAGAAAATGGAAGAGTCGTAAGCGGATTGGAATGATGACGGTTGATCCATGTTTTTAGTTCTTCTGTTTTTTCAAATTGAAAACCGGACGATGTAAGAAGTCTATGTTGCGGCTCGATGACATTTTGAGAAATACCACAAACAGGTTGATTATCTTCTAAATCATTTAAGGGCGCATATTTTGCTAATATTAATAAAAAGGAAAACATCATATTATAAAATAATGGATTCCTATAATCTTCCGCAGTATTTTCCGTTTCACATATTTTTTTTATTTTCGTACGCAGATTATCTAAATCAATCCTTTCTATTTCTCCATCTAATAAATCTAAAATTTCTTTGACTTTTCTTTTATGAGCAAAAGTTCTTAATTGTTCAATGATGCGTTGAAGGAGTTCTAATTCGTATTGATCTTCTGATAATGACATAGCGGGCATATTTTAAATTTCCTTATTTTAATTTTTACACACATACCATAAATCATTTTGTTTTATTTGCAAATTGTTTCCGTCCCGCGGACAAGCCGTGAGACGACGTGATATACTTTTAATATCACCCAACAAGTGTAAACAATATGGATGTTAAACACTTTATAGCTTTTGACGCAAAATCTCGTCGTTTGCAATGCGGCGAAGTGTGGAATTTATACAATCTTGTTCGAATTAAAAAACAATTAAGCAAAATTAAATGGCCAAGTTCGGGTGAAATGATTATCGATGGCAGTGGCATGGTAAGCATGGACAGCGCCGGTGCGTTTTTGCTCACTCAATTTATGAATAAACTGTCCAGTCTAGGCGTGAAGATTCGCTTAGAACATTTTACGCAAGAAACACTGCATCTTATTGAAATAGTTGAAAAACGCGCTGTTCCTACCGCTGCCATTCCTAAAAGAAAAATACCGAATTGGTTGGCACAACTTGGTCGTTTCAATTGGGAGAAAGTTCTTGAATTTAGGGATTATGTGAGTTTTGTGGGTGCATTGGCTTTTGAATTTATACGTTTATTATTTAAGCCGCGTCAATGGCGTTGGAATGCTTTAACCAACGTGGTTGATAACACAGGATATAAGGCACTACCTATTATTGCGCTTTTGTCTTTCATGATAGGCGTGGTGATTTCTTACCAAATGGGCAATTATTTGCGAAATTATGGCGCTAATATTTTTATTGTAAATTTATTAGGCCTTTCTGTATTACGTGAATTTGGTCCAATTATTACATCCATTATGGTGGCAGGCCGCACGGGCTCTTCTTTTACCGCTGAATTGGGTATTATGAAAATCAATCAAGAGTTAGACGCGCTTCGTACCATGGGGGTGACGCCGGCTGGATTGTTGTTGCTGCCTAGAATTCTTGGTCTTCTTATTACCTTGCCTTTACTTACCATGTGGGCGGATATTTTTGGGGTATTGGGCGGTATGTTGATGGCGAAAAGCATGCTGGACATTTCCTATTATGATTTTCTTCACCGTTTTCAACATGAAATTCCACTTCGATCGTTAATTATCGGGCTTGGCAAAGCCCCGGTTTTTGCATTGATTATCGCGAGTGTAGGCTGTTTTCAAGGTATGCAAGTCAAAGGCAGTGCTGAAAGCGTAGGTAAATTAACAACCCGAAGTGTGGTTTTAGCCATTTTTTTCATCATTGTGGCAGACGCTATCTTCTCTGTCATTTTTAGCAGGATGAATTTATGAAAGATCAAGAGCCCATTATTGAAATAAAAAATGTTAAAATACAATTAGGCGGTGAATGGGTCCATAAAGATATTAATCTTACAGTTAACCGCGGTGAAATTATTGCCATAGTGGGCGGAAGTGGTTCAGGGAAAACAACATTGCTCAGGGAGATGTTGATGTTGCAGCGTCCCGATGCTGGTTCCATTAAGATCTTCGGTCGAGAGACCACCAATGCTTCGCCTGCAACGCAGCACGCGATTCAGCGACGATGCGGTGTATTATTTCAACAAAATGCTTTATTCAGCTCTCTTACTTTGCTAGAAAACACAGCTTTCCCTTTGGTTGAGCATACTAAGCTTGATAAAAAAGCCATTCGTGAGCTTGCAGCATTAAAAATTGCACTAACTGGGCTTCCTATGGACGCCGCTGTCAAATTTCCATCGGAACTTAGCGGCGGCATGCAAAAACGGGCAGCTTTAGCGCGTGCTATTGTATTAGATCCTGAGCTTATCGTGCTTGATGAACCGACTGCCGGTTTGGATCCTGATAGTGCAGAGGGATTGGATGATTTGATTTTAGACTTGCAGAGTACGATGGGTTTGACGGTAGTTGTTATAACGCATGATTTAGATACCTTGTGGCATATCACGGATAGGGTCGCGTTTTTAGGTGAGGGCAAGGTATTGTGTGTAGATAACATGGCAAATTTGGTAAAAAAACCACACCCATTGATACAATAATTTTTCGGTGGTACGCGAGGGAAAAGAGCACAGGATATTTATCAGTCATAACAGTGGCAGAGGCGGGCGCTATGGAAACAAACGTTCGATATACAATTGCCGGCATTTTTGTCCTTGTATTGGTTGCGTTTATTACACTAGGTATTATTTGGTTATCGGCAGGTTTTTCTGTTGAAACGTATAAGATCTACCAGGTTAATATGAAAGAATCAGTAAGCGGTCTTAATGTTGATGCATCTGTTGAATATAACGGCGTTAATGTGGGTACTGTGAAAAGCATCAAAATAACTGATCCCGAGCAAGTCGAGTTATTATTACGAATTCGTAGTTCTACACCTATCAGTCAAGGTACTACTGCCACTATGAATATGCGGGGATTAACAGGGATGACATTTGTTGCTTTGCGTGATAAAGGAACGAATAAACAAAAAATTAAAATATTGCCCGGTCAAACTTATCCTATCATTAATACAGCGCCGTCTATTCTCATGCGTTTTGATCAAGCGCTTACTGAAATGAATGCCACATTCACGCGTATCAGTTCTGCTATCGAGCGATTATTAAATGAAGAAAACTTGAATTACATAAGGGACGTTTTGCACAACTTGAAATCAGTCACTGAAGCACTTGCTCCCATGATTCGTGGTGGTACTGATGCGTTTGATATGTTTAATCGAGAAACGCTGCCTAGAACCAATCAAATTATTTTGAATATGGATGAGTTGATGAGTGATGTTTCTTCGCTTGCGGGAGAATTAAAGAATAATCCGTCTGTTATTTTACGAGGCAAATCGCCGCCACCATTAGGGCCAGGAGAAAGATAACATGATTAAGTATTTATGCGGGTTTGTCATGTTTAGTTTCATGCTCACGGCATGCTCCATTTTTTCGCCGCTTAAACCCGATTGCATTAAAGAATATAGAGTAGACGTTATACCCTATGTTGTTAAATCACACCCTACCTATAAAACGATAGCAGTTTCTATACCTACCGCTAATCGTATGTATCAAAGTAAGGAGATGATATATTCCATACGTCCTCATGAATTTAATGAATTTGCCAAAAATCGTTGGGTAGCATCACCCATGCAAATGTTGCAGCCGCTTATCATACAATCCTTGCAAAATAGCCATCACTATAAAGCGGTCGCACCTTTAACAGGCATAGGCCGCTTTGATTTTGTGCTAAATACGCAGCTTATCGATTTTTACCAAGAATTTTGTGGACCTGGAAGCGTGTTTAAATTGACCATGCGGGCACAAATGATTAATGCAGCTACGGGTAAAATAATTGCCAGCAAAACCTTTACCGTCGTGCAACCTGCTCCCTTTCCTAATCCTTATGGAGGTGTGATCGCGGCCAATCAAGCTGTCGCGATCATGCTAAGTGAGTTATCGCGATGGTCTCGGATTTAGGTTTTGTGGCTTGAGAGGAGCAGGAACAGAAGAATTTGTGTCCGGCTTCTTTGGAAGTAAGATGTTTGGGTTATTAGCTATTTTTGCCCCCATCTCCTTGTTTGCAATTCTTTCAACAAGATAGCCATTTTTTCGTAACACATCATCTCTAAATTTATCAATGAAATTGTGTTTATATCCTATATGTTGTATGCCATCGAATTCTACGACTTTTTTTACTTCTTTATTGTTTTCATCCTTGTATGTTACAAGTAAATCGACAAAGTATCCGCATACAAAAGCTTCTGATACATATTTTGCATCTGGATGTTTCTTTTGATGTTCAGCAATATAATGTTTTGTTAGTGTTTCTTGAAGTGAATAAACGGGCGGACGGCATTCAGAAACCAATGAATCAAATGTAGTTTTATTTTGTGTATCAAGTTTTTCATCAAGCCCTAATAAAGATACTCCATTGATAATTTGGTTTTTATGTTCAATGGCTTTAGCTTCATTGAGTGATAATTTTATTAATGCATTTAATGAATCATGTTGAATGACTATTTTGGTAGATATAATGCCAGCTGCCCAAATTATGTTGTTTATTTCTTGAGGCGCGGCATCCGCACGCTTTGCATTAAAGGTTATCAGTAAGTTATTTATTATAACTGGATCCAAAGCTATGCTGTTAATTTTTCCTGCTTCTATCAATTTAGCAATGGCCCAACATACATTGCTTATTTCTTGAGGCTTGGCATCCGCACGCTTTGCATTAAAGATTGTGAGTAAGTTATTTATTATAGTTGGGTTCAGAATTAAATCGTTAAGTTTTCCTGCTTCCGTCAATTTAGCAATGGCCCAACATACATTGCTTATTTCTTGAGGCTTGGCATCCGCACGCTTTGCATTAAAGATTGTGAGTAAGTTATTTATTATAGTTGGGTTCAGAATTAAATCGTTAAGTTTTCCTGCTTCCGTCAATTTAGCAATGGCCCAATAAAAATTGCTTATACTTTGAGGTTGGGCATCAGCACATTTTGCATTAAAGGTTGTGAGGAAGTTATTTACTATGGTTGGATCCAGGGTTAAGTCGTTAAGCTTTCCTGCTTCGGTCAATTTAGCAATGGCCCAACATAAATTGCTTATTTCTTGAGGTTTGGCACCCGCAAGTTTTGCATTAAAGGTTGTGAGTAAGTTATTTACTATAGTTGAGTTCAGAGTTAAGTTGCTGAGTTTTCCTGCTTCCGTCAGTTTAGCAATGGCCCAACATACATTGCTTATTTCTTGAGGATTGGCACCCGCAAGTTTTGCATTAAAGGTTGTGAGTAAGTTATTTACTATAGTTG
>CAYVRW010000010.1:32497-34067 GCA_964453575.1 uncultured Coxiellaceae bacterium
TTCCTGCTTCCGTCAGTTTAGCAATGGCCCAACATACATTGCTTATTTCTTGAGGTTCGGCTTGTTTAAGGTTTTTTTGAAAAGCTGTCAGTAAGTCATTTGTATCTGAAGCAATATGTTCACTTTTCATATCAGGGATACTAGGTAAGAGTTTTGCCATTCGATGCATGGATGTAGCACAATCTTTAGCTGTAAAATCTCCAATATTAGGAGAAATGAGCGGACGAATCTTGAGGAAAGTGGTTTTTACATATTCAGCCCATTCATCTGCTGAATAATCACCATGATCATGCTCTGTGTCGATATCGGCAATTTGGATCAATGCAAATTGGATAACATTTCCCGGGCGTTGTAATCTAGGGTCTTTTCGAACAAACCTATATAAGTCTTCTACTTTAAACTTAGAGTTTTCATAAATATAATCAAGAATAGACATTGGCTCACCCGTAATAATGGAAAAATGCATTATAATTGATCAATCCTTAAGGAATGCTTAAATTGTGTGCTTTTTTTCAGAATTATCAGACTTTTAAGTTGCATATCATTTACTTTATTCTGTAAAATTCTCTACAATAAAATACTAAATGTATAATTTTTGATACATAACAGGGGCTTACATGACATTCTCCGCAACTGACTTAAATGACAAAAAATCGTCCGATTACCGATACGCATTAAAAGCAGATGAAAAAACTCAATTAACAACGTTAAGAGACGGCGGCATTAAACCCACCATTATAGCGGTTTATGACAAAAGTCATGGCAAAACTTATGCGGATGTAGCTATTCAACATTTTGAACAAAAAGGCATAAGAGTCATTAAGATTCTTTCCGATGCAACATTAAATCATCCGAATTTTAAATTTCTTCATATTGATGGTATTTATTTACCCGATGGCCCTAATAAAGATCTGGGTCGCATGGAGCTTGAATGTGAACTCCTGCAAATAGCTGAGAAATGTGACGTGCCATTGCTCGGTATCTGCAGCGGATTAGAGACGATGGGACATCATTCGGGCTATGAAATCGCAACTCTTCCAGCGAATAGTGAACATACGACCGTCCCAAATCAATCCATGATACGTGCAAACAATGTTGCTGTCGTTCAACCAGGTAGTCATTTGTATGAGGCTTTGCAATATAAGTTGAGAAATGAAAATCATGAAGCGATAGAATATCCCGTTGTTTGTTTACACGAGCAACACATGATAAAACATCCTGAAAATCATAAGGTAAAAGTAACAGGGAAAAATCAATCGGATGGTTTAGTTGAAAGTATTGAGAAACCAACCGGACACTATGTTTCTTTTGCGTTGCAGCATCAGCCTGAGGTCGTCCTCAATTTTTATGAAGAGCTCGCTTCCTTGGATTTAGATCATGAAATTTCACGGCTAGAAAATAAGCTTAAACATGCTGAACGACACATTAAAAATGTAGATGAAAAGATCAAACAAGTAGAAGGAGAACAAGTAGGATATAAATTGTTTGGTCTGAAAGAAGATGAATGGGCACGTCTAGAACTTCGCGATCACAAAGAAGATAGAGATAAACTTAAAAAATGCATAGAAGA
>CAYVRW010000011.1:0-33857 GCA_964453575.1 uncultured Coxiellaceae bacterium
CTGCACGTACAAAACCTATAAATAAAGGATGTCCATCACGCGGTGTAGAAGTAAATTCGGGATGAAATTGACATCCGATAAACCAAGGATGATCGGGCAATTCTATCATCTCGACCAATTGATCCGATGACAATCCCGATACTTTTAAGCCAGCCGCTTTGATAGCTGGTAATAAATGATTATTCACTTCAAACCGATGACGATGGCGCTCTGTAATTTTATTTTTTCCATAAAGTTTGGCTGCTAACGAATCTTTTTCTAATTGACAAACTTGACCGCCTAAACGCATGGTGCCGCCCAAATCAGATTCTTCACTGCGTGTTTCAACTTGGCCTGATGCATTCGTCCATTCTGTCACTAATGCTACGACTGGATGCTTTGTTTTCGAATCAAACTCAGTACTGTTCGCATCAGGCATATTCGCTTTATGACGGGCAAATTCAATGATCGCAATTTGCATACCTAAACAAATACCAAAATAAGGTATTTTATTTTCGCGAGCAAATTGTGCCGCTAAAATTTTACCTTCAACGCCTCTTTTACCAAAACCGCCAGGAACAATAATCCCATCCATGCCTTTTAACATGCCTGGGCCTTTTTTCTCGATTTCTTCAGAATCCACATAATTAATATTAACGCGGGTACGTGTTTGAATACCTGCATGCAATAACGATTCAGATAATGATTTATAAGATTCGGTGAGGTCTACATATTTACCCACCATGGCAATCGTGATTTCTGAATCAGGACGACGAAACGCATCGACGACATTGTCCCATTCAGTTAAATCAGCTTCTTTTGCTTTAATACCCAAGGTTTCGATGACGATATCATCTAATCCTTGCTCATGAAGTTCACGTGGAATTTGATAAATAAAATCAACATCCAGCAAAGGAATCACTGCGCGTTTTTCAACGTTAGTAAATAAAGCAATCTTGGAACGTGCTTGATCTGCTAGCGGACGATCGCAGCGGCATAATAAAATATCGGGTTGAATACCAATGGAGCGCAATTCTTTGACCGAATGTTGCGTAGGCTTGGTTTTAATTTCCCCTGCTGTTGCAATATAAGGAACCAAGGTAAGATGGATAAACAACGCCTGTTGACGACCTAACTCTATGCGCATTTGTCGAATAGCTTCTAAAAACGGCAACGATTCAATATCACCTACTGTGCCGCCAATTTCAACAAGCGCTATATCCACGCCTACGGAAGCTTCTTTAATGCATTTCTTAATTTCATCGGTAATATGTGGAATGACCTGCACGGTACCGCCTAAATAGTCACCACGACGCTCATTACGTATGACATTGGCATATACCCGACCACTGGTAAAATTATTCTTTTTGCTCATGGTCACACGCACAAAACGCTCATAATGCCCTAAATCAAGGTCTGTTTCTGCACCATCTTCGGTGACAAACACTTCCCCATGCTGTAGCGGGTTCATGGTGCCTGGATCGACATTAATATAAGGATCTAGCTTTAAAAGGGTGACGGTTAGCCCGCGCGCTTCTAAAACAGCACCTAAGGATGCTGACGCGATGCCTTTTCCTAATGACGACACCACTCCACCAGTAATAAAAATATATTGCGTCATACTGACTCTTCTTCTTTAATAGTCCGGGTTACTAAATAATGGAAGCGACTGTAACAAATTCAACCGATTGCTGCAATGGGCTTTCATCAGCAAGTATAAATTGATTAAATAATAAACATATATAAGGAATTTTATGCCGCAAAATGATCATAATTTAGCTTGTGAGAATGGTATAGAAAATGATTTAGCAGATGATAACGTAAGTTTTGAAGATGATATAGAAAAGGATTTAACCTCCGATCCCTTTGCTGATGATATGATATGTGTAAAAACATCGGCTCTAGTGATGGAGGAAGAAAGAACTTTTAAAAAAGTAGCAAAAATTTTAAATAGCAAAAGTCATCATGATGCCATTATAGCGGTAAAATCCATCCATGACGGTATCACTATTACACGCATTCAGGAAAAGCCGCACAAAAAAAAGAAAGCTAAACTTCCCGAAACTGAGCAAACGTATTCTCTCGAAAAAGACTCCGCCAAATTAGATAAAATACTTGAAAAAGAAAAAGCTGCTCAAGCACAAATAATGATTAAGGAGCAATTAAGGATCATACGAAATAAAATTAAAAATTATTACAAACAAATTAAAGCTAATGAACAAATAGAAAAACATCCTAATCATCAACTTTTCGTGGATTATATTCTTTTAGAAATGGCTGGAATTACTAAAAATAGTAATGAATATCAGGATTTTAAAAACAAGCATTACCATACGCTTGTGATATGCATGGTGAGGTTTATGAATAGTTATACAAAACAAGGGCTGCATAGGTGCACACATTTTTCAGCCATACAACTTGCTTTTAGGAATTATCTTTATGAAAAAATATCCCCTAAACAAATCCAAGAAGCAAAAGAAGTAACCCCTGCTGAAGAAAAAATTGCACTTCCTGCTACAGCCAATGTCGAACAACATGTAACGGTTCTTGAACGTTTATGTAATATTTTACAGACTATCTCACATCAGCTTAATGCATGTTTTACTCATATGACTAAACCGTTTTGCTCATTTTTTAGGCGGCCATCTCAAGAGCATATTGTCCTTGATGAAAAAAAGAACACGGTTGACTCCAAACCCAACTCCCTTTAGGCTTAACGGTTAAGGATTTTTATCTAGGAGACTGATATGTTACTAAAGTGGTTTATCGCATTAATCGTCGTCGTAGGTGTGGTCGTGGGCGCACTTGCCTTGATTCTGCCAAGAGAACAGATTGTGCATCTTATTATGTTCCGTGATTTTTTTGATGTTTCATTGCCCATTTTGGCTTTTGGTGCACTTATTAAATACTTGTGTACTTGTAAGCATTGCCCGAATTGTGGGAAAAAATAATCTACTCTGTCACCCCGCATTTTTGCGGGGTTGTGACAGAATGGTGTTGTCCTCTTGTTTTTTCATCATGCCTCCTGAATTAATTCAAATAACACAAACCCATACCGATAAATTCATGAAGCGCTATAGTTGTAGTATCTAATGCGTGAATATTAGGTAAAAAGCTTAACAACGTATAATGATGATCATACACTTCATAACCCATCGGTGCAGGTATAACAGTAATATTATCCTGTTTAACAAAATTCAAAACACTACGAGGCATATGCCATGCATTTGTCACTATATAAATAGTATTAAATTGATATTTTTTAAAAATCGGAACTAAAAATTGACTTTCTTCAGCAGTATTATGGCTTTTATCTTCTTTAATAATATTTGAAATACCAAAATCATTTACTAATGTAGCACTCATTAAATCTGCTTCTGTATCTTTATATCCATCAGTTCCTCCCGAAACGATAATGGGTAAGTTTGTTATTTTATGAAGATAGGCACCATATCGTATTCTATTAAATGTAGAATCCGAAACAGTATGCTTATTATTTTGTTCTACATGAATCGCATCCCCACCGCCTAATACAACAATGGCAGCATGCTTATTAACCTCATTATGACTTAAAGATAATTTAGGAAATTGATTTTGTAATACTTCAATGAGGTTATAAGCGACGATTGGCATGCTAGCTAGCCACAAACTTAGGATTGCGGAAAGGATAAATATTTTACCTAACAGTGGCTTACGCCAATAAAAAAATAGTCCTATAATAGCTAATAGAATATTCAATCCAGGAGGCAATATCCAAGGACTTAAATAATGGGAAATAGAATACATTGACCTATGTATCCTCTCAAATAATCATTTATAAAGTATTCCTTTATTTTTTTTAAAAAACAAGTTCTTTTATAGGAGGTAGAATGGCGTTACAAATTCATCCTACAGCAATTATCGATGAAGGCGCTTGCATAGGTGAAAATACAAGCATATGGCATTGGGTTCACATATGCAAAGGCGCAAATATAGGTTCAAATTGTTCGTTGGGGCAAAATGTTTTTGTCGGAAATAAAGTCGTTATTGGTAATAATGTTAAAGTTCAAAACAATGTATCGATATATGATAATGTTACCCTAGAAGACGATGTTTTTTGTGGGCCAAGTATGGTTTTTACGAATGTATATAATCCCCGTTCTGGTGTTTCTCGTAAAAATGAATACCGGAATACTCTTGTAAAAAAAGGTGCTACACTAGGTGCAAATTGTACTATCATTTGTGGTATAACAATTGGATCTTATGCATTCATAGGTGCTGGCAGTGTTGTGAACTGTGATGTTCCCGATTATGCTTTAATGGTGGGTGTCCCTGCTCGTCAAATCGGATGGATGAGCCAATATGGTGAAAGACTTGATTTACCATTAAAAGGAGATGGACAAATCATTTGTCCAAATACAAATAAACAATATTTTTTAAAAAATGGAATTTGTTTTACATAAAATGGTTAACAAAAAAGAAGGGATTCGCCGTGGAATTTATTGATCTTAAAAAGCAATATGAGCATTTGAAATTAGATATTAATCATCGTATCAATACTGTTCTTGAGCATGGTCAATATATTCTAGGGCCTGAAGTGAAAGAACTTGAGGAAAAACTTGCTTTCTATGTTGGAGTGAAGCATTGCATTACGGTAGCAAACGGAACGGATGCTTTATTAATAGCAATGATGGCACTTCATATTCAACCAGGAGATGAGATCATCACTTCACCCTTTACTTTTATTGCAAATGGCGAAATGATCGCTTTATTAGGTGCCAAGCCAGTTTTTGTTGATATTGATCCAGAGACCTATAACATTGATGTAACCCAAATAGAAAAAGCTATTACTTCTAAAACAAAATGTATTATGCCTATCAGTCTTTATGGGCAATGTGCAGACATGGATGCGATACATTCAATTGCTTCTCAATACAATGTACCCGTTATTGAAGATGCTGCTCAAAGTTTTGGTGCAACATATAAAGGTAAAAAATCATGCGCATTATCAAAAATAGCATGCACAAGTTTTTTTCCATCTAAACCATTAGGATGTTATGGTGACGGAGGTGCTTGTTTTACCGATGATGATGAGCTTGCGGTTGTACTCAGACAAATTCGTGTACATGGTCAAAGCAAACGATACTATCACTCATTACTTGGAATAAATAGCCGTTTGGATACCTTGCAAGCAGCTGTTTTACTTGCAAAATTAGCAGTATTTGATAGAGAAATAGAAGCAAGAAAACAAATTGCATCTTATTACGATCATTTATTACCAAGCTATATAAAAAAAATTAATGTTTTACCAACTAACACTTGTGTGTATGCGCAATATACAATTGAGGTTGAAAAACGAGATCATATTCAAGCTTATCTACAAAAATTGAATATTCCGACGGCAGTTCATTATCCTGTTTCTTTAAGTTTACAACCTGTTTTTAAAAATTTAAATTATAAAGAAGGGGCTTTTCCTTGTGCTGAGCATGCTGCTAAAAAAGTCATGAGTATACCTATGCATCCCTATTTAAACCATGACGAACAACAATTAATTGTTAATCATTTGTTGAAAGCATTAGAATTAAATGAAGAATCAGTTCACTCATGACGCCAATTTCTAAACCATATAACACGTACCATGTTGCAGTTTTTTTATCATCAGTAAGCATGGCATTTGGTATTTTACGTGAATTTATTATTGTCAGCTTGCTGGGATTTACATTCACAAATGATACCTTACAAATATATTTATCTATATTCTATACTATTGGCTTAACCATTGATGCCATGCGCTTAGCGTGCCTTAATTTATTTTCTATCCTTTCTCTATCACGCATTTTATTGTCTGCTTCTATCATAAGCCTTCCATTTTCTATTATTATTGGAATGGTTACATCGATGTCCGTTGGAGGTCTAGATTATCATATCGTGTTAATTGCGATTGCGGGTGGTTATTTAAATTTAGTAGCCGCTTTATTAATTACCTATAAGCAAAGACATAATGTATTTTTAGCAGCACAAATTATAAATGTACTTCCTAACTTTATTTTAATCCCAGGTATTATCATTTGTTATTGGTTAGCAAATAAACATGCCGTTCTATTTATTGTAACATTAACAAGTATTATTCCCCTTTTTCAATGTATTTTATTGCTATTATTACCCAACAATCCAATTGAAAAGAAAAATGAAAATAAAATCAGCTTGGCTGCAAGCTTACTAGTATTTATTCGGCATTTTAGCGCTGTGGTGGGCGAACAATTATTTCAAATAGTGATTCGTTCTGCATTTTTCAAATATGGAGAAGGATATCTCTCTTTATTTGCCATCACAATCCGCATTTATTCAGGATTACGATTTATTTTAATTGATTCGTACATCGGTTCAAAATTAGCTTTTTGGGAAAAAGAATTTAAGCAAAGTGATGATTATTTATTTAAAATGATCAACTCGATTGTATTAAGCTCAATAATGGTATTTATATCTTTATTTATTAGTTTAAATACAACAGATGATTTAACGCAACTTGCAATTCAGATGATCATTTTATTATTTTTTGGTTTTTATTTTTCAACATTAGTTCGTATCATTTATTTTAAAATTAATAGATATACAAATAACTCATCATTAATAATAAAATTTGCCACTTACGAATTAATTTTTGCATGTATTGCTTTTATCTTATCTAATCAATTGAATTATCAACTACTTTCGATTTTATGGGTAGGTTACATAGCGAAGCCGTTTACACAATTAATATTTTTGCGTAAACATTATTTTATTTTATCTACGTGCAGGCAAATATAAATGAATTATCTTAAAAAATTATTTTCTCTAGTAGATAATTATGTTATTGCACGTATACAAAATCGGCCGTCTACTGCATTATTTTGGTATCTTCCAGAACCTCCTAATATAAAATCATCGGGGGATTTAAAAGAATACAAACAATCAACATTAATGCCTTTTTATCCGATTGATTATCGACAAAAACTTAAATATTCCTTAGAAAACGAACATGAAATTATTGTACTCCCCTATCATGCCCCGATTGGTAATCAAGTGAATCCTGAAGCAGCATTTCAATTTGCGTTAGGTTTGCATAATCAATTTTATGTGACCAATGATAAAATCTGGTTAGATAAATTTTTTAAATATGTTAATTATTTTATAAGTAAACAATCCAATGATGGTATGTGGAATTATGAATTTGACTGGTTTACCTCAAAAAAACCTTGGAATTCAGCATTAGCACAAGCAAGGGGTGCATCTGTGATGTTGCGTGCCTGGCTATATAGTAAGGATATCATCTATTTAGAAGCTGCCAAAAAGGCACTAAGTAAATTTTCTATACCCACTTCGGAAAATGGTTTTTTACATCATTTTAAAGAAGAAAATTGTTTTTATTTTGAGGAATATCCCAAAATACCGACGGGTGTCGTCAATGGTTTTATGGCATCGTTGATAGGTATCTGGGAATTAAATTATTGGATAAAAGAAAAATGGACGAGTGAACTCTGGAGTCAAGGTATTGACTCATTACAAAAAATGCTACCTTACTACACAACTGGATGGTGGTCTATATATGATCGTGATTATGCAACTCCTATCGTCAATGTTAATAGTCCTCGTTATCATTTACTCGAAATAGATTATTTAAGAGTATTAAGTATTTTGGCTGAGTCGTCATTTCTTGCTGAAGTGTATAAAACACGTAGAGAACAATATCGTAATTTATCATTCAGATACACAGCATTGGGATTGAAATTTCTAAGAAAAATTGTTTATAAATGAGAATATTTTGTGGCAATGATATTACCCTTTTCTTTATTTTGCATTGTTTTGGTATCCTTTTTGGCGAACCCTGCACCGGTATCTATAGAACCTATTGATTTAATTTTAATTATTTTACCATTTTCTATCGGGTTTTTTAGCTTGATACTAACAAGAAAACATAAAATATATCGAGTAGAGACCCATTTATTATTTGCAGCCGCATTATATTTAAGCTATTTATTATTTTCATCACTTTCTGGATTATTACATGGAGTACCTCTATTAAATGTATTGCGTTCCATTGGGCCCTATATAAATTTTTTTCCCTTACTATTACTTGGATTTTTATCATCAAGAATATTTCGTCCTTCCATTGTTATGTTTGCTCTCATTATTGTTGGAGCTTTTCAAATAACTTATTTAATTTATTTATACTTTTCTTATTCTGGCGATGGATCTACAACGCTTCATATATTGATGAATCGAATTACATTTATCGATCAGAGAACAACATTACCTTTATTTTTGTCTGTCACAACATTACCTATTGTTTTTTCTATTTATCATTCCTCATCTAAAATAAAAAATATTTTACTTAATTTTTTATCTTTCATTTTAATATTAATGGGTTTTTTTGCTGGAATTATCACATTAACTCGATCAATTTTTCTGTCTATTATGTTTGGCTGGATCGTATTTTTCCTACTTTTTTTCTATTACCAATCAAAAATAAATCCATCATTATTGCTTCCTTTGATAAAAAAAATATTTATCTATTTAGTCGGTTTTATATGCATAATCTTATTAATGTCTTGCTTCACAAAAATCCAAATGATTGAAGCAAGTTTATTATCACGCTTTTCTGATCATTCAAATGCAGCTAATGGAGACTTTAGTAATGGTCGGTTATATGATGAATGGATACCCGCTTTAATCACATGGGCCAATTCTGATATATTAGGGATATTATTTGGAATTGGCGCTGGGTATCCATTTATCGTTTTATCAGGTGAAGAAAGAACATATATACACAACTTATGTATTTATAACCTTGTATACGGCGGTTTTTATGGCTTATTTACTTGTTTATTGTTGTATATAACACTTTTAAAGACCCTAATTTATAAAGCCTTTCAAACTCAAAATATAGCTTATCTTGCTTTTGCGGCCTTATTAATGAGTATGTTTTTTTATGCTCAATTTTTTGCTGTGCATAAAGGATTTGCATTTAATGTTATGTTATTTTTAATCATGGCCATTGCTTTATGCCAACCAAGCAAGCCAACACTTTAGCTACTTATAAGGAGTTCACAAGGAATGTGTGGAATTAGTGGAGTATTTTCAAATTTTGTGACGGAACAGCATCAAGCACTTATTCGAGGAATTCTTAAAAGTCAATTTACCCGAGGCCCTGATTCGGAAGGAATGCTAACTATACAGGGAAATCATAGTCAGGCAATTTTAGGTCATAATCGTTTAAGTATTATCGATTTATCTAATCGAGCCAATCAACCCATGTGGGATTCAACGAATCGTTATTGCATTTCATACAATGGTGAAATATATAATTACATTGAGTTACGTGAAGAACTAATTCGTCTTGGTTTTAATTTTAATACACATAGTGACACTGAAGTTATTTTAAACGCATTCTCTTGTTGGGGAATGAGTGCACTTAATCGCTTCATAGGTCCTTTTGCATTTGCCTTATTTGATATTCAAACAGATCAATTATGGCTTTGTCGCGATAGATTTGGTGTAAGACCTTTATTTTATATTATATTAAATAATATTCTTTATTTCGCATCAACAACAAATGAGCTTGCAAAATATCTCAATTTAAAACCAAATTTATCATATGTTGCTCAAGGACTAAAATACCTTGTGTATGAAAATGGTAGTGATGCTTCACCTTATGAAAAAATATTTTCATTGCTACCAGGGCATTATATTCAAACAAAATTAAATGCTGATAATAAATTATTATTTGAGCATAAACTTTATTATGATCTAAATAGTAATGTTGAAAATCATATTAATACTTTGCCTATGAATAACATAAATTATTTGCTTGAACTTATAAATGATGCATTAGAAAAAGCTGTTTTTGTACGCTTACGTACTGATGTACCACTTGCTATTTCTTTAAGTAGTGGATTGGATTCTTCTTCTATTGCATCATTTGTTAGTCAGTATCATAAAAATCTGATAGGGTTCTCATTCGGCCATCCCGACCATGCAGCAACAGAAGGCCCTCTTATTGATAAATGCGCAAAATTCTTAAATATAAAAATGGAATATGTGTGGCCAACAGCAAGTGAAATGATAACAGGTTTACATAAAACCATAGCCATCCAAGATGCTCCCTTTAGTAGCTTAAGTGTAGTGGCTCAATATTTACTTTATCAAAAAGTACGTTCATCCGGCATTAAAGTTTTACTAGGAGGACAAGGTGGTGACGAATCTTTTATGGGATATAAAAAATTTTTATTATTTTGGTTACGGCAATTGTGTAAGCAAAAAAAATTCATTTCTGCAGCAATAAATGTGTTTCAGTTGTTTCCTATGCTCATTGCTGAAATATCATCACTAGGTACTTATTGGCGTCATAGACATCGATATTTGAATCACAGAGAATTTGGATCCACACTTCGACTACCAGAACCTTTATCACTTAATTTAAACAATACCCATAATTTATTAAAAAGACAGTTACAGGATGTTACTCAATTCAGTCTACCCACTTTATTACGTTATGAAGATCGTAATGCCATGGCAAATAGTGTCGAAAGTCGCCTACCCTTTTTAGATCACCGATTAGTAGAGTTAGGACTTGCTTTACCAGAAGCTTTTAAACTACGAACAGGATACGGAAAATGGCCTATAAGGGAAATTATGCGAGACAAAATACCTGATCAAATACGACTAGCTCGATATAAAAGAGGATTTGATATACCGATTCGTTCACTTTTAAATGCAGGTTTAGGTCATTCTATCCGTACTACTTTAAATGACAATAAACATAATATTAAAGAATTTTTAAAGAACTCCACGAATATTGAATCTGTATTTTCCGATGATCAATTGATAAAAAGGCAACATGCAATGACAGAAGCCATTACTTTACTCTGGTTAAATAAGGTTTGTATATGATAAAAGTTTTGACGGTTGTAGGAGCAAGACCACAGTTTATTAAAACAGCTATTGTTTCCCGCATGTTAAAAAATGAAAAAAATATCAAGGAAATCCTAGTCCATACAGGACAGCATTATGATGCAAACATGTCTAAGATATTTTTTGATGAACTTGAAATTCCATCCATTGATTATCAATTAGCAATCCAATCAAACACGCATGGAATACAGACAGGCGAGATGATCATAGCCATAGAAAATGTTTTAATGAAGGAGAGACCTGATTGGTTATTGATATATGGTGATACGAATTCTACACTTTCTGCTGCAATTGCTGCAGCAAAGTTACACATACCTATTGCACACGTTGAAGCTGGTTTGCGTTCTTATAATAGAAAAATGCCTGAAGAAGTTAATAGACTTGTTGCTGATCAACTATCAGATGTTTTGTTTGCTCCAACACAGCAAGCTGTTTCTAATTTACAAAAAGAAGGTTATGCGATATCGCGTATTGTTGAGGTCGGAGACGTGATGTTTGATGCAGCACTTTTTTATGGTAATGAAGCCATACAAAAAAGCACTATCATGCACAAACTAAATCTTTGCCCACATGCATATATTTTATCAACTATTCATCGTGCTGAAAATACTGACAATCAGCATCGATTATTAAATATTGTTACAGCATTAGAACGGTTAAGTCAATTAACAACCGTTATCATGCCTTTACACCCGCGTACAAAAAAATGCCTGCAATCTTATTCTCCTAATTTATTAAATGACAATAAAATTAATTGGATATCGCCTGTAAGTTTTTTTGATATGATTATGTTAGAAAAGCATGCATCGTTAATTATTACTGACTCAGGCGGAATCCAAAAAGAAGCTTTTTTTTATAAAGTCCCTTGCCTCACTTTACGTGATGAAACTGAATGGGTTGAAACTATTCAATTAGGATGGAACCAATTAGTTAAACCTATTGATCCAGATCTTATTTATGATAAGGCGTTACTCTCGCTAAAAACACAGGGCTCTGAAGGACATTATCCATATGGCAAAGGAAATGCTTCAGAATTAATTGCAAAATATTTTTCTCAAGGAAATTAATAATGCGTATATGGATCATTAATCATTATGCTTCTCCACCTATTTATCCAGGAGGAACGAGACATTATAATTTAGCACTTCAATTACAAAAAAAAGGCCACGAAGTCATTATCATAGCGGCTAACTATAATCATTTTTCACATGAACAAATCAAACCGACAGAATCGCTATTAGATACAACATATCAAGTACCTTTTATATGGTTATCTGTACCTCCTTATAAAGGCAATACGCTTGGTCGATTTTATAATATGCTTGTTTTTGCGTGGAGATTAATTCGAAACCCATTTTTGAAGAAAATACTTCCACCAGATGTTATCATTGGTTCTAGTCCTCATTTATTTGCCGCTTTAGGGGCTGAAATATTATCGAGACAATTAAAAAAACCGTTCATTTTGGAAATTCGAGATTTATGGCCAGAATCACTTGTCGATTTAGGGCGCTTTTCACATAAACATCCTTTAATCAAAAGCATGAAATATATAGAACGCTACTTATATAGACGTGCAAGGCGTATTATTTCACTTTTGCCAAATGCGAATGATTATTTAATTAAATGTGGGGTTAACTCTAATCACATACTCTGGCTTCCAAATTCTGCTGACATTGAATCCATTCCTGCCTTGCCATCGATCATAAATAATAAATTTACTGTTATGTATGCAGGAGCACATGGTGTAGCAAATGATTTAGATACCGTTATTTCTTCCGCTAAAATTTTACAGGATAGTGGTTTTTCGGAAAAGATTAAAATTTATTTAATTGGTGAAGGGCCTGAAAAGCTTCGATTAAAAAAATTAGCTGAAAGTTATAATTTAAGCATCATAGAGTTTTTAGATGCGGTACCTAAAAATGAAATATACTCAACACTTAATCAAGCAGATGCTTATCTCATGTTGTTAAAAGATTCACCCGTATTTCGTTGGGGCATCTCACCAAACAAATTATTTGATTACTTAGCCATGGAACGTCCTGTTATTTTTGCTGTAAATACACCATTCAATCCTGTCGAACAATGTAACGCAGGAATAACGGTTAAGCCTGGCGACCCTGTTTCTTTATCAAATGCCCTCATTAAAATGGCATCATTATCAAGAGAGGAGTTAAATGAAATGGGACGTAGAGGTAAAGAATATATTTTAAAACATCATCATATCACACAATTAGCTGAATCATTAGAGCATTTGTGTGAGAATGTCACGTGAGTAGGAAACTCACGTGACTTTCTTATAAACTATAGAATTACGCCACCACTTGATGGAAATGTAACAAAGTGAGCCGATTGACTATTATTACCATCAATCTTTTGTGAAAATGCTTCTTTATATAAATTATTTGTCCAGGTTAATGTTGTGACATCTTTTAGTAATATATTATTATCTGTCCAAAATGTTCTTGAGGTTTGATCTTTAAATCGTTGAACAAAAATATTATCTTTTACTGTTAATTTATCAACTTCTGTAGCTGCAATACCATACCGATTTTGCGCCATATAGTTATTTGTAATTGTAATATTGTTTGCTGAACGATGTTTCATCTTATAATTGCCAACAATTTTTGAAACATATTCCAAAGGATCTAATGTTTCTGGATTAGTTAATACAGTCATCGCATAGGTAATACCACCCGTTATATAATTTTGATCTATAACAACCCCGCGACTATTTAATATATAGATACCATGACATGTTGGAGTATATAATTGATTCTTACTTAAAGTAACATTATCAGAATCTATAATATCCATCGAATTTCCTAAATGATTATTCCCAGAAAAATAAATGGAATTATTTAGGATATTAATGTTTTTTCCAATGGTCACGATATTGCCATAGGTATCTGTTAAAAATGTATTATCTTTAATGAGACTATCATTCGAATTAAGCAGATATAACACACCATGAAATTTTTCAAATTTATTATTAATAATCTTATAATTGGTTGTTGCAATGGATGGATCGGTAATAAGTAATCCTACTTTAAATGGATTATTAACGGAAAAATAATTATTTTCCATTTCCACTAATCCTCTGGATACTTGTATCACGTGATAAAGTGACTGTGATTCTGGATGATCAATAATACCAGATGATTTAATTTTTCCTCTGTTGTTTTTTAAATATACATTACCGTTTTCCAACGTAATTAACACAGGATTATTTTTTGATAATGTTCCTTTTATGATGCAATTATCAATGATTAATGTTGCTTTGTTGTTTACAACAAATGATCCATTTGTCATTTCCAAAGTAACATTATTATAAACTGTTGGTTTTGAAATAATGGTATTAGGTTCAATTACAACTATTTCTTCTGCACAGCTTATACGTGTCAACATCAATACTATAAAACCAATTAAATAGATAAATATTTTTTTTCCGTTCATGAACTTAGCTCCTTTTACTAATATAAATAATAAATATATTTTCTAAGACAGTGAGACACCACCATGAGTTGGAAATGTAACAAATTGCAACGCAATGGTATTATTGCCCGGCACCTCTTGCGTAAATGCTTCTTTATATAAATTTTTAGTCCAGGTAAGATTAGAAACTGACGGAAGTAGAATAGTATTATTTGTCCAAAATTGACGAGTTCTAGTGTCTGCAAATTTTTGAATAAACGTGTTTTTTTCTACCGTTAAATGATTAATGACTCCACCAGCCAATCCATATCGATTTTGTGCGATAAGATTGTTAGTAATGGTGATATTATCATTTGCATAAAAATTTATTTTTTGTTTTGGTAAAAGACTAACTAAATATTTATCTTTACTTATGTTTGAAAGTGATGGGGTTTGAATAAATATACCATACGATAAACCATCAGTAATTTTATTATTATCAAGCACTATATTTCTGCTGCCTAGGATAAATACACCGTAATTTGAGCCGCTAGAAATAATATTATCAACTATATTTACAGTATCTGAATTAACAATATCAAAAGCATTACCTAATTTTAAATTTCCAGGAAACAAAAATACATTTCCGCGATAATTGTTAACATTACCATTATTAAATATATTTGAATAGCTTACATTTGAAAAAACATTATCATTAATTTCAGCATTATTGCACTTAGAAAGATAAATACCTCCATGAAAATTTTTAATTTTATTTCTGCTAATTTCAAATCCATTAGTTACATAATTAACATTTGTTGTAAATAACTCAACAGTGTATGGAATGTCTATTGTAAAGGTATTATCTGTAATAGTGACATCGCCTTTATCCACTTTTATTAATTTATAAGGTGATTGTGCGTTTGGATTTTGCGTTATTCCACTTGATACTACATTGAATGTATTGTTTTTTAATGTAAGTGATCCATTTGTTAAATAAATATAAAATGGATTAGTCGGTGAAATTGTAACATCCACAACAGAGTTTTCAATGTCAATATCTGCATTATTTTTAATAATAAAATTTCCATGTGTCATGTCTAGCCTGACATTTTTATATTTTATAGATTTGGTAATCACCTGATTACCATTTATTTTAATCGTTTCTGCATAAGTCAGTGGTGTTACTAAAAAAATGAAAATACCTATACAACATTTAATACGTCGCAGCTTGTGAGTCGTTAACATTACTTTCTCCTTTAGTTTAACTTCCTTGAATAAAAGATATTACATCTATAGCGATTTAAGCTTGATTACACACTTTTTTATAAAATTACTCCTCCTCGAGATGGATACGAGACATATTTCAAACTAATATTGTTAGACTCTTTTATGCTTTGCACAAAAGCTTCTTTATATATATTATTTTCCCAGGTTAAATTAATAACATCATTAAATAAATTATCTGTATTTGTCCAAAATTGCCGGCTGTTGTTATTCGTAAATCGTTGAATAAAAACATTGCCTTTTACATATAAATTATTAACATTAATGGCAGCGATTCCAAATCGATTTTGGCCAAAATAATTATTTGTTATGGTTATATTTTTATTTTGATATGTTTCGGGTTTTTTATTATCTTCATAATCTAAAACGATAAAAGGTGTATTAAAGGAATCAGTTAATCCAATAGTTGAAGTAATATAAATAGCGTGGGTAATGCCGCCTATAATTCTGTTATTATCAATTAAAATATTACGACTTCGTAGGATAACAACAGAATAGCAAGAACCAAATGAAATATAATTTTTATTGAGCAGAACATTATCTGAATCAATAATATCGACACCGTTTCCTATGTTATTATTTCCTGAAAATAAAATGATATTATTTGTAAACGTGTTTTCATGTCCATTTAGCGTAAATAAATTAGTTACGCTTACATTTGATAATAAATTGCCAGCAACAAAAGCGTTGCTGGTATTGCTTAACATAAATCCTCCATGAAAATTATATACTTTATTATTTTTTATAATAAAGTCTGAGGTCGGAATACGTTCTGTCATAAGCAAGGCTACCGTAAATGGTTTGTCAATACTAAAATCATTTCCTATCATAGATAGCTTACCTTGCTTAACGTGAATAACTTTGTAGTAAGGAGATTTCTTAGGAGTAGATTCAATATCTCTTGTTTGAACATTAAAAATGTTATTCTCTAAAATAACATTACCATTTGATACATTTATGAAATATGGATTACTTGCTGAAATAGTACCTTTAATTTCTGAATTTTTAATTTTTAAAGTAGCATTGTCTATAATATGAAAATAACCATTACTTAAATCTAAGTCCACATTTTCATAACTTGTCGGTTGATTTATAATAGTTTTACCATTTAATACAATGGTTTTAGCTAGGCATGTTTCATTCAGTAATACAAAACTTAGTAAAATAATAAGAATGGTTTTAACATAATAGCTCTGGAAATTCACATGAAACATATTCATTATTTTTTTCCCTAAAAATAATATGTGAATATTTTATCAATTTGAATATAACATGTCTTTTATTGTTGCAAATTCTAGCACTTCAGTTAAAGCATCCGCTGTCTTCTGCATGTCGTTTTCCGTTAATGTTGGATGTACCAAAAACATTAAACTGGTATTACCAAGCATTTTTGCAATTGATCTTGGCAAATGATTATAATTGGCAAAAGCTCGCTCAAGATATATTTCACTGCAAGATCCTGTAAAACAGGGAATTCCTTTCCCAATAACTTCTTGCATTATTTTATCACGATTCCAGTCAGGTTTTAAAAGTCCGGGTGAAATAAACACATAATATTTATAGTAGGCATGACTCATATTTGATGGAGGAGTTGTTACACGTAGGGATGGTATCTTTTCGAAGCTTTTAGCTAAAAATCCGGCATTTTTCTTCCTAATGGTTAACCATTGCGGAAGTTTTTCCAACTGTTTGCGTCCAATAGCGGCCTGCATTTCTGTCATACGCCAATTTGTACCAAATGAATCATGCAACCAGCGAAAACCAGGAGGATGTTTATGATGATATACTTTTTCATAACTTTTTCCGTGATCTTTAAATGACCAAATTTTATGCCAAATATGCTCGTCATTTGTCGTCACCATACCGCCCTCCCCGCCTGTCGTAATAATTTTGTCTTGACAGAATGAAAAGGCCCCTACATCCCCCCATGAACCCACTTGGCGATTATTGATCATTGCGCCATGCGCTTGAGCACAATCTTCTATAACTTTTAAATTATGTTTATTTGCCAATTCCATAATTTCTGGCATATCTGCTGGCCAACCCGCCAAATGTACAACAATAATGGCTTTTGTTCGTGGTGTAATACAACGTTCTATCGTTTTAGCAGTGATATTTTGAGAGTTAATATCGACATCAGCAAGAACAGGTGTCGCGCCTCGCATGACAATACAGCTCGCAGAAGCAATAAACGTTCGGCAAGATGTGATGACCTCATCGCCTGGCCCAATATCAAGAGCATATAAAGCTGCTTCTAATGCAATCGTTCCATTCATCAACGCAACTGCATAGGTTGTTCCTACAGATAATGCATACTCTTTTTCAAATTCTCGACATTCAGACCCTGTCCAATAATTTGTACAGCCCGATGTGAGTACGTTATTTACCGCATAAAGTTCATCATCTGTATGAACAGGCCATCCCTGTGTTTTAATACTCATAAATTATCCTACAGAATAAGGAACATCTCTACGTACTATTGGGCGCGCAGGATTTCCTACAACGGTTTCAAATGAAGAAACAGATTTCGTAATCACAGCACCCATACCTAATACTGCTCCTTCTTTGATTACAATCGGTTTTGCAGGTGTTCCTTCTCGAATAATAACACCTGTACCTACATACACATGATCTTCAATGACCACGTTTCCATTACAATGAACATTAGGAGCAAATGTTACATAATCTCCTATGATACAATCATGTGCAATATATGAATATATGTTGGCATGAAAAAACTTACCTATTTTTACATTAGAAGTAATCGTTGTAAAAGGACAAAAAATTGCACCTATATCTATTTCATTATTATCTAATTCTATGCAATTTGCCGCATTGATCCTAAATGGTTTTGCTCCTTTCAAAAGCATCAATTCTGCAATTCTTTTTCTATTAATATGGTTGGCGATAGCAATATTAAAATATTTTTCATTTGCTTCATAAGCAAAATATTCATCGACGGTTAGTATTTTATAGCCATTTACTACAGATAACTCTGTTTTTTGTTCAACAACAAATACTATTTGATATTCTGAATGTTGCTCAGTTAATTTTAAAAAATGATTAACAAGCGGCATTACTTCACGTCCAAACCCACCAGCACCCACTATTCCATATAATTTCATCATATTACCTATTAATTCAATATTTACTCAACGATTCTTGCTAAAGAAGGTTAACTATTCATTTTTAGCGACTTGTTGTCAGGATGACAACACCAAGCACATGGATGTGCTGTTTGGAGCGTAAAAATGAATAGCTAACCCTCTTTTGCGGAAATCGCTGATTTACTAAAGACCTTTCCGTGATTCATCATCAAATCGCGTCATAGTCGCCTGACCTAAAGCGTTAATTCCTTCTCGTTTAAGAGTTTTAATCATCGTTAAAAAAATAATCTTACAATCTAATAGAAACGAACAATTTTTGACATACCATATATCTAATTCAAATTTATTTTTCCAGCTCAGTGTATTTCTCCCATTAATTTGTGCATAGCCAGTAATGCCAGGTCTTACATGATGACGCTCCCGTTGCTCAGGCGAATAATGAGGTAAATAGTCCATTAATAGGGGGCGTGGTCCTACAAGACTCATTTCACCTTTTAAAACATTTATCAACTCGGGTAATTCATCTAGACTTGAACTTCGTAATAATCGGCCAAATGGAGTAAGCCGCTCATGATCCTCTAATAATTTACCTTGCTCATCATAACGATTCTGCATAGTACGAAACTTAAATAAACAGAAGGGCTTTTCATGGATTCCAGGACGTATTTGTCTGTAAATAACGGGTGAACCTAAATAAAAGCGGATTAATAAAAACAATACTAAAAATAAAGGTGAAAAAAGAACTAAAAGAATCATTGCAATAAAAAAATCAAGTATTCGTTTTATCCGTTTACTATACATGCAGCTTCCTTGCTTATGTCATTGATTATGTTTTATTATTTATAATTTATATGTTTTAATATACACAATCAATACTACTCGATAAATTAATATTAAGGATGATGTTAATGTTTCAAAGCATTTTAATTGAAAAATTGAATAACAGAACTGCTACTATTGTCATTATTGGATTAGGATACGTCGGTTTACCTCTTGCTCTACGCTATTCCAATGCCGGATATCACGTAATAGGCTTGGATATTGATGTCGAAAAAATAAATAAACTGAATAAAGGTATAAGTTACATTGATCATATTTCACAAGATCAGATCATGCTAGCAAATAGCAAAGGATTTAAAGCAACCAGTTCATTTGAGACAGTAGCTAACGCAGATGCCATTATATTATGCTTACCCACACCATTAAGTAAACAACGTGAACCTGATTTAAGTTATGTTATAAATACAGTTACAGCCATTCTTCCTTATATTAGATCAGGACAGGTCATATCACTCGAAAGTACGACTTATCCCGGAACAACTGACGAAGAATTAAAACCAAGAATTGAAAAAACAGGCTTAAACGTAGGGGATGATATATTTTTAGTTTATTCACCTGAACGAGAAGATCCGGGCAATACCACCATTACTGCTCAAGATGTTCCAAAAATATGTGGAGGAATAACATCCCATTGCTTATCGGTAGGTATTGCTCTTTATGGACAAGTTACAAATCAAGTGATTCCGGTTAGCTCAACAAGAACTGCCGAGATGACTAAGCTTTTAGAAAATATCCACAGAGCAGTTAATATTGGTCTTGTAAATGAGATAAAAATTTTGACGGATAGAATGGGAATTGATATTTATGAAGTTATTAATGCAGCTGCGACAAAACCATTTGGTTTTGTTCCCTATTACCCAGGTCCTGGTATCGGAGGACATTGCATTCCCGTAGATCCATTTTATTTAACCTGGAAAGCTCGTGAATACGGAATACATACGCGCTTTATTGAATTAGCTGGTGAAATTAACGATGCCATGCCGCAGTGGGTAGTACATAAAATTATTGATAGCTTAAATAGATATGGAAAACCCATCAAAAATAGTAAAATACTTATTTTAGGTGTTGCCTATAAAAAAAATGTAGATGATGCAAGAGAATCGCCAGCAGTGCGTGTCATGGATCAACTTCACAAACATCAGGCCATTATTTCATATTCTGATCCTCATCTGCCTATTTTTCCAAAAATGCGCGATCATCATTTTGATTTAGAAAGCACGCCTATTACAAAAGAAACATTAATAGAACAAGATGCTGTCGTTATAACTACCGCGCATGATTTGTTTGATTATAATTTTATACAAACTCATGCAAAACTAATTATTGACACTCGCGGCGTTTATCGTAGTTCAAATTCTAAAGTAATCAAGGCCTAATATGTCTATATCAAGCAAAGATCACAAAATTCGCATTGGAATTGTCGGTTGCGGAAAAATTGCTGAAAAGCATTTTAATGCGCTTACGCAACTGAAAGATCAATTTGAAATTGTAGGAATCTGTGACAATGATCCAGAAATACTTCAGAAAATTACTTCACAACATCAAATCTCAGGATTTAATGACCTTAATTCTCTGCTAATTCAAAAACCAGAGTTAGATATTGTAACTTTATGCTCGCCAAGCGGTTTTCATGCCCAACAAACCATCCAAATTGCTAATACAAGAAAACACATTATTACTGAAAAACCCATGGCAACAAGATGGATGGATGGTATTGAGATGGTAAAAGCATGTGATCATGCAAAAGTTAAATTATTTGTAGTAAAACAAAATCGATATCAACCGGCACTACAATTATTAAAGAAAGCTCTTGAGGCCAATCGATTTGGTAGAATTTATTTAGCCAACCTTAATGTATTTTGGACACGACCACAAACTTATTATGATCAAGCAAAATGGAGAGGAACATGGGAGTTTGATGGCGGTGCCTTTATGAATCAAGCAAGTCATTATGTTGATTTATTATATTGGCTGCTTGGTCCAGTACAAAGTATCAATGCCATGATGGCAACATTATCTATTAATATGGAAGCTGAAGATACGGGTATATTAAACATTAAATGGCGATCGGGTGCATTAGGTTCTATGAATGTAACCATGCTTACTTATCCAAAAAATCTTGAAGCATCGCTTACCATTTTAGGTGAAAAAGGCAGCGTAAAAATAGGTGGATTATCCGCAAATCAAATTGATCATTGGGAGTTTCTCGATTCACATGAGCAAGATGAAGAAGTAAAACAAATGATTTCGAATGTTTCTCAGCAACCATTTAATGATGGACACAAACTATATTATGAAAATGTAGCAAAAACGTTGCGTGGAGAGGCACAAGCCGATATCGATGGAAGAGAAGGATTACGTTCATTAGAAATTCTAGTAGCATCGTATCTTTCTGCTAGAGATAACAAAATAATTAATCTTCCATTAAGACATTAAGTTTTATTATATAAGATATTAGAACAGGGAATGTTCATGAATATTAAATTAACTCTATCAACATGGAAAAAACGAAGCATTGTTTTTACATCTGATATTTTAATGACAATCATTTCATTTTTAGGAGTGTATTGGTTATTAGTAGATGTGTCATTCAAAACATTCAATGCCTTTTCGATTTTAATTATTACAATAATACAGGCTTCTATTTATTTATTTTGCGGCTTGTACAGAGGTATATGGCGTTTTGCATCAATTCCAGATTTAATACGTATTACCCGATCTGTTTTATTAGGTGCAATTTCCATTTTCTTTATTTTTGAGCTGACGAACACATTTTTACCATTAAAAATTTATATAATGTACTGTATCCTTCTTATTATTTTATTATCTTTCCCTCGTTTAATTATTCGATGGTTTCATGATTATAGGAATTTTTTTAAAAATGGTAAAAGAGTGTTAGTTGTTGGAGCTGGAAGTGCAGGAGAAAGTATCATACGCGAACTTCGACGTTCTTCTAATCATGAAAAATTTATACCTGTTGCATTCGTTGATGATAATCAATCCAGGCAAGGCCGTGAAGTTCATGGGGTACGAATTTTAGGACAATGCAAAGACATTCCCATTCTCGTAAAAAAATTGAATATAGATCTCATATTGATTTCCATTCCTTCTGCCGGATCAATTCGAATGCGAGAAATTGTCAATTATTGCGAACAAACAAAAGTCTCATTTAGGACATTGCCAAGCCTAAAAGATATTACGGATGGAAAAGTTAAAGTCAATGATCTACGAGAAGTCTTACTTGAAGATTTATTAGGTCGTGAAGAAGTCATGCTTGATTGGGAGGCCATTCGATATTCAATTTTTAATAAAACTATTTTAGTAACGGGTGGTGGAGGCTCTATTGGGTCTGAACTTTGCAGGCAAATTAGTTATTTGCGTCCGAAAAAGCTTATTATTATCGATAATAATGAATATAATTTATATAAAATTGACACAGAGTTACATCAATTAAATATAAATACCCAATTATCTTCACATTTATGCAGTGTAACTGATACCATTGAATTAAATAAAATTTTTGATAAATATAATCCTGAATTAGTTTTCCATGTAGCAGCTTATAAACACGTACCACTACTTGAAAAACATATTAGAGTATCTATGTATAATAATATTATCGGTACACGTAACGTTTCATTATTGTCTGCAAATCATAATGTTAAAACATTTGTTTTAATTTCGACCGATAAAGCAGTTAATCCGACTAATATCATGGGCGCAACAAAACGCGCATCTGAAGTATTTTGTCAAAATTTTAATTTGCATTCAAATACTCAATTTATTACAGTGCGTTTTGGAAATGTCCTAAATTCAACTGGTAGTGTCATCCCTCTTTTTCGTCAGCAATTAAACGATGGAGGACCACTGACTGTGACACATCGTGAAATTTCACGTTATTTTATGACCATTCCTGAAGCAAGTCGATTGATTTTACAAGCAGCAACCATGTATAAAGATGGAGAAATATTTGTATTAGATATGGGAGAACCTATTAGTATTCGGTATTTAGCGGAACAAATGATTAAACTCTCGGGAAAAATTGTCGATAAAGATATTCAAATTAAATATATTGGTCTTCGATCAGGTGAAAAATTACATGAGGAATTATTTCATGCACATGAAGAAATTTATGAAACATCACATCCAAAAATTAAACGTGCTAAAGTAAGATTGATGAATTGGCTTACTTTAAATAGTATTATGGAAGATATTAACATTGCATGCGATCAGGGAAATGAACCAAAATTGAAAGAATTATTATACAAATTAGTTCCGGAATACGTAGCATTTCAGGAATTACAAAAAACGCATGAAATATCCATAGATAATAATGTAGAATTATGTCCTGATAATTCGTTATCTTACGTTTAATATTAACAAAAAAGGGAATCAATGATAACTTGTTCACGGACAGCAGCAATAACGACATATATACTTGTCTTATTATTATCAGGATGCGGCAATATTATGCCAGGTATGCAAAATCCTGATACTGCAAATATGCATAAATTATCCTCGTCAAGAAATATGACTGTGACTTCTAATCTTATTCCTATTACCACTCAGTTAATTGCAAATCAAAGTGAAAATAAATACATCTATCATGTTGCACCTTCGGATGTTTTAAACATAACGGTATGGCAGCATCCAGAATTTTTGACCCAGGAATTAAATGTCAATCAACTCACGAATCTTCCTAGCACACAAGGTGCTGCGGGACAAACAGGGTATTTAGTGAATCATAATGGAAATATTTATTTTCCGTTAATAGGAAATGTACGTGTTGCTGATAAATCAGTGGATGAAATACGTAAAGAAATGATGGTTAGACTTAGAAGGTACATTAAAAATCCTCAAATTAACGTGAGAGTTGCCGATTTCAGAAGCCGAAAGGTTTATGTATTAGGAGAGGTCAATAAACCTGGTTTTGTACCCATCAATGATCAGCCGCTTTCCATTACAGATGCAATCGTATTAACAGGAGGATTAGATCCAAATGCAGCTGATCCATCTCATATATATATCATACGTGGAAGCTTTTATCAGCCTGATGTCTATTGGTTAAATGCAAAATCACCCGAGACATTATTATTAGCCGAACGTTTTAATTTAAAATCGGGCGATATATTATATGTTTCATCTGCTCCTGCAACGCGTTGGAACAGGGTACTTAACCAATTGTTACCAACAATTCAAACTATTTGGTACACAAAAGCCATAGTTGATTCAAATAACAAATAAGTTAAAAGGGAATTTTAATATGGCATCCTTGCATGCATCTAACAAACAAGAAAATCATTCTATAGAGTTACATACTCTATTACGAGCCATAATGAAAAAAAAATGGTTTATTATAAGTATGAGTCTGTTAATATTTATATTATCCATGATTTATACCACATTAAAACCCAAACAATATCAAGCCACTGTTCTTTTGGAAATCCATCGCAAACAAGAAAATAGTTTAGGTTCTATTGCAGATTTTAATAAACAGACAAGCATAACAAACTCTACAGAAGAACCTATTTCATTACAAATTGCACTTATACGCTCTAAATTCATTTTGCAATCGGTCATAAAATCATTAGACCTAGATATTTATTACAGTCAACATGGAGAATCATTTTTAAATAAATTTAAAAAAAATCAAAATAAAATCCATGTTAGTGAATTAGTAGTTCCCGCTAAATACATTAATAAAAAATTAAATTTAATTGTTGATGATTACAATCATTATCGTTTGCTCGGCCCAAAAAATGAATTATTATTACAAGGAAATGTTGGTCAACTTTTATCAAATGATTATGGATATTCTATAAAAATTGATAACATTGATACCCAGATAGGTAGTCAATTTTATATTAAAAAACTTTATGAATCCGAAGTAATGAATCAAATTCGTTCGCATTTAACTATTACTGATTTAAGTGTTTCAGGTGAAGCCGCTCCTAAAAAGGCAGCATTATTGCAGTTGAGTTTTACAGGAAAAGATCCTGAAAAAATAATAACAATTATTAATCAAATAGCCCTGGTCACTCAAAAAAAAGACATGGAACGTAAATCATTAGAATCTAAAAATACATTAGAATTTTTATATCATCAACTTCCGATTTTACAAGCATCTTTAAATGAAGCGGAGGCAAAGTTAAATTCATATCGAGCTAAAAGTGGAAAAATTGATATTAAATTACAGACACAATACCTTCTTACTCATTTACGTGAAATTGATAAGGAATTAGAAGCGACTCAATTAAAAAAAATGGACATGTCACAACTTTATACTTCTTATCACCCTTTTATTATATCTCTTAATCAAAAATATAAAGAATTAGAAAAAAGACGTTATGATATTATAACACAAATTAAAAAATTACCTTCTGAAGACCAGGTAGCCGTTAATTTAGCTCGAGATATGAATGTAAAAAATAATCTTTATATCTTGTTATTAAATAAAATACATGAACAGGAAGTTATTAATGCCGGTATCGTGAGTGATATTCGTATTTTATCTTTTGCTACTTTTCCTGATATGCCATTTTCAATTAAGATGACCGTTATTGCTTTTTCTAGTTTAGTAATTGGATTTATACTGAGCTGCTTAGCTGTCTTGATTTATCAAATCTTATGGATTCCTGTATGATTTATCTTATAGCGGTTTAAAAAAAGTATGGTCATAGTTGTTTTTCGCTCCAGAGCATACATCCATGTATTTTGGGTGACATCCTGTCACCAAGTCGCTTAAAACAACTATGACCATACTTTTTTAAACCGCTATAATTATTTTTCCTAATTCTCCCTCTTTCGCCACATATTCCGCATCCAAATGATACCCAACGACCGCAATCAATTTATCTTCAACATACAACAACGGCACCCTCGATCGCTCCCAAGGGGGAACGCCCCATTGCTGAAATAATTTTTTTAAATCATGATGAAAATCACGGCCAGGCAATCGGCAATATTCACCACCTTTGCGAAAACGTACAGTGACCTCTTTAATATCATATCTTAAACCATGACCTATACTCGATTCGGCGTGCAGCATACCTACATTAGGCAAAGTTAGTGGTTGTTCCATATTCCATACATAGCTTTTGTTTTCATCATGAATTAAAAGCTTTTCCATCGCATACAACACATCTTGATAACGTCTTAACTCTACATGTCCCCATGTGATATGCGGCATTTTATCCTCTGCCGCTAATAAAATGGATTGCTGAATTTGCTGCATTTTAACAGATGATGGAATAGGAAAACGTAAATGAGCAAACCAACGGCGTAAAACATGTCGTTGGGTATCAGAAGATAAAGTTAACAACTTCGAAATAGAAAGACCTGTTCCCCCTCGCATCAAAACAAGTTGTTCATCCATCGCATGGTCAACAAAATCTTGTGTCTCTGCACAATGAGAAGCCGCGCGCGATAAACTTTCGGCAATTGCAGGCCAACGTTTTTTTAATAAAGGAAAAACATGATGCCGTAAAAAATTTCGGTTAAAATCAAGATTGATATTCGACTCATCTTCTATCCATTGTAATTTATGCTCATGCGCATAAGATTCAATGGCTTTTTTTGAAACTGCTAATAATGGCCTACCGTGAAATCCGCGTGCAAATGGCTTAACAGCGGGCATCGCGGACAAACCTTTAGGCCCTGCTCCACGCATTAATTGCAAAAATACAGTTTCTGCTTGGTCTTCTTGATGATGCGCTGTTAATAACACATCATTTTCACCCATACACTCAGCGAATGCTTGATAGCGAAGTTCACGCGCTAATGCTTCAATACTTTCGCCATTATTGGCAGAAATCGTGATGTTTTTTGTTATAAAATCAATGTGTAAATCATTGCAAATCGTTTTGCAGTGTTCAGCCCAAACATCAGCATTTGGGCTTAAACCATGATGAATGTGGATGACTTTACAAGGAATAGCTAATGTTGCACATGCATGCAATAAAACATGAGAATCCACTCCCCCGCTGTAAGCTATCCAAACAGTTTCGTGAACGTTCCTTGTTAGAAAAAATGCCTTAAGATTCTCAGATACTGATTCCATAAGACATTAACCGTTCGTAACGTGCATGTAATAATTGCGCAGGCGTCATCAGTTGTAATTCGGCTAGTTTTTCAGTTAATACCGTTTTTAAACTGGCTGCCATCACATCGTAATCACGATGCGCGCCGCCTAAAGGTTCAGGAATAATTTGATCAATCAGTTTAAGACGTAAGTTTTGCTCTGCCGAGACACCCATGGCTTCTGCTGCTTCTGGTGCTTTATCCGCACTTTTCCATAAAATCGATGCGCAACCTTCTGGGGTAATAACACAATAAATGGAATATTGCAGCATTAATACTCTATCACCCACACCAATCGCCAAGGCACCGCCGGAACCGCCCTCACCTATGACGGTACAAATGATAGGCGTTTTTAAACGAGATAACACAAATAAATTACGTGCTATGGCTTCGCTTTGATTACGTTCTTCGGCCACAATGCCAGGATAGGCACCAAAGGTATCAATGAAGGTAAAAATGGGTAATTTAAAACGCTCTGCCATGCGCATTAAACGTAGTGCTTTGCGATAATCTTCCGGATTTGGCATGCCAAAATTACGTTCGATTTTTTCTTGCGTTTTACGCCCTTTTTCATGGCCAATAACCATGACCGGCTGACCATTAAAACGCGCTAAACCCGCGATGATGGAAGGCCCATTGGATAACATACGATCACCTTGCAACTCATCAAACTCGGTAAAAATACGGGCAATATAATCCGTGGTATGCGGTCTTTGGGAATGACGTGCAATTTGCGTGATTTGCCAGGGTGTTAACTTCGAAAAAACATCTTTAGTAAGCTGCTTACTCTTATGTTCTAGACGTGAAATTTCATCACTGATGTTTATATCACCATCTTTGGCAACCATACGCAATTCTTGAATCTTGGCTTCAAGTTCTGCAATGGGTTGTTCAAAATCAAGAAAGTTTAAATTCATAGTTATGTTCATTTAACCTATAATTAATCCAAGCAAGGACGCTATAATAGCCCAAATTACAACGTTATGCTTATTATTTTAAATTTTCTTGACTAAACAAGGTGTTACATGAGCTACATACACTTACGCATACACACGGAATATTCCTTGAGCGACGGCCTGGTGCAAATCCAGCCACTCATAGAAAAATGCGTAGCAGATAACATGCCGGCAGTTGCTATTACTGACCAATCCAATGTTTTTGGCATCGTAAAATTTTACCAAGAAGCCGTGAATGCGGGGATAAAACCTATTATTGGGACCGATATCTGGCTAGAAAATACCAAAAATAATAAAAACCCTTTTCGCTTGACCCTGCTTTGTCAAAATCAGCAAGGTTATCACCATCTCCTTTCACTTATTTCACGCGGATACACCCAAGGCCAACTGCATGGCAAAGCCATTATTCAACGTCAATGGTTAACTGAGCTTGCGGAAGGATTAATCATTTTATCGGGCGCTGAAGAAGGCGACCTCGGACAAGCTCTGCTTGCCGATGATAAAGAACAAATCAAACAATGGGCTAATTTTTGGCAAGAACATTTTCCTAATCGTTATTATATTGAATTACGCCGCACCGGTTTTGCCTTGCAAGAAAACTATATTCAATCAGCATTGACGTTGGCAGAACATCATGATTTACCTGTTATTGCCACGAATGATGTACGATTTTTGGCGCCTGATGATTTTGATGCACATGAAGCACGTGTCTGCATTCATGAAGGTTTTGTTTTAGCAGACCCAAAACGTCCTCGTCTTTACAAAGAACAACAGTTTTTTCGCAGTCAACAAGACATGATGGAATTATTTGCAGATATTCCAGAAGCACTTATCAATACGGTTGAACTTGCCAAACGTTGCAATGTCACTTTAACACTTGGCAAAAGTTTTTTACCCCGCTTTCCGGTACCTGATGGATTTACGGTTGAAAGCTATCTCACGCATGTTGCCAAAACCGGACTTGAAGATCGCTTAGCTATTTCATTCGACAAAACATCAAACACCTATGCGATGGAACGCCGCGCTTATGATACAAGATTGCATAAAGAGCTTGATGTCATTAATAAAATGGGCTTTGCCGGATACTTTTTAATCGTGGCTGACTTCACCCATTGGGCACGGCAAAATGGCGTGCCCGTAGGCCCCGGCCGCGGCTCAGGCCCAGGATCCTTGGTTGCTTATGCCTTAAAAATCACTGACCTTGATCCTTTGACCCATGATTTATTGTTCGAACGATTTTTAAATCCAGAACGTGTTTCCATGCCGGATTTTGATATTGATTTTTGCATGGAAGGTCGTGATCGTGTTATTGAATACGTGACCCAAACGCATGGCCGCGAAGCTGTCGCCCAAATCATTACTTATGGCACCATGGCTGCACGTGCAGTGGTGCGCGATGTGGGACGAGTATTAGGCATGAGCTATGGTCATGTTGATAAACTTGCGAAACTTATACCTTTTGAAATAGGCATGACGCTTGATAAAGCCTTAGAACAAGAAGAAATGTTACAAAAGCGTTATCAAGAAGAAGATGATGTACGAACTTTAATTGATCTTGCGCGCAAACTCGAAGGCATTACGCGAAATGCCGGCAAACATGCCGGTGGTGTTGTTATTGCACCTTCTAAATTAACCGATTTTACGGCACTTTATTCGGAAGCAGAACACCCCGACCATGTAGTCACTCAATTTGATAAAGATGATGTGGAAACCGTGGGTTTGGTTAAATTCGATTTTTTAGGTTTACGCACACTTACCATTATTGATTGGGCATTGCGTGAAGTGAATCAACAACGTCTCACGAAAAACGAAAAACCCATCGATATCCTGTTATTAAAAATGGATGATAAAAAAACCTTTAACCTATTAAAAGAATGCAAAACCACGGCTGTTTTCCAATTAGAATCACGCGGCATGAAAGATTTATTGAAACGATTACAACCGGATTGTTTCGAAGATATCGTAGCACTGGTGGCATTGTTTAGACCGGGCCCTTTGCAATCAGGCATGGTGGATGATTTTATTAATCGCAAACACGGACGCGCACGTGTCAGTTACTTACATCCTAAACTGGAACCCATTTTACGCGCAACCTATGGTGTTATTGTTTATCAAGAACAAGTGATGCAAATCGCGCAAGTGCTGGCAGGCTATTCACTGGGTGCTGCGGATTTACTGCGTCGTGCCATGGGTAAGAAAAAACCTGAAGAAATGGCCATGCAGCGTAATTTATTTAGCAAAGGCGCTGTCGAACGCGGTACCTCCTTAGAGACTGCAACCACTATTTTCGATCTTATGGAAAAATTTGCAGGTTATGGTTTCAACAAATCACATTCGGCATCCTATGCCCTTATTGCTTATCAAACAGCATGGTTAAAAGCCCATTATACTTCTGCATACATGGCCGCGGTATTATCTGCGGATATGGATAACACTGATAAAGTCGTGCATTTGGTGGAAGAATGCCAAGCATTAAAGTTACATCTTGCGCCGCCTGACATTAATAAAAGTTATTATACTTTTAAAGTCATTGATGACACGCATTTAATTTATGGTTTAGGTGCTATCAAGGGCGCAGGTCAAGCAGCGATTGATGCCATCATTGAAGCACGAAAAACGGGCGGTGAATTTAAAGATATTTTTGATTTTTGCTGCCGTGTCGATGCAAAAAAACTTAATCGACGTTTGTTAGATGCACTTATTAAAGCAGGTGCCTTTGATAGCATAGGCCCTCATCGCGCAAGTATCATGGCAAGCATTGATAAAGCCCTACAACATGCAGGTCAATCGTTACGGGATAAAACATTAGGACAACATGATTTATTTGGTACCGCACAAACGCAAACGGAAGCACTCTCCTACATCAACATTGCTGAATGGAGTGAACATGAACGCTTGTTTGGAGAAAAAGAAACCTTAGGGCTTTATTTAAGCGGCCATCCTATTCATAGGTTTTTACCTGAATTAAAACATTTTACCAACGGCCGTATTGCGGAATTAAAACCTAATCCACAATCTTCTTCAACGGTTGCTGGCATTATTCTCAATGTACGTACCATTATGACAAAACGCGGTGATAAAATGGCTGTGGTCACCTTAGATGATGCGACAGCTACGATAGACGTGTTATGTTTTGCAGACATGTATCAAAAATATCGTGACCAATTAGTTAAGGATAAATTAATCGTCGTTGAAGGCGAAGTGAGCCATGATGACTTTAGTGGAGGGAATCGAGTGATATGCCGTGATATATGTACCATCGAAGATGCCCGTGAACGACATGCTAAATTACTCAAAATCAGTCTTGCTTCTGATAAAGTGGATATCATCCATCAACTTGCTGCCATTTTGGAAAAATACCGCGGCGGGAAATGCCGAGTTGCAATTGATTATATACGTTCCGACGCCAAAGCTAACTTAAACCTTGGCGATGTGTGGCGTATACGTCCGACGGATACGTTGATTGCTATTTTGCGCGAGATGTTTGCGGAAAATAATGTGGAAGTGGTGTATTAATTTTCGTGCCCGTGTGCGGGCCCGGGCACGCACAACGGGATCGGGCATGGGGAAATTAAGCCGGCATAACAGCCCTAACAGGCGCATAAGACATCCTGTGAACCTTGCTAGGACCGTGTATTTCGAGTGCTGCCACATGCTCTGTAGTACCATAGCCCTTATGCTTAGCAAAACCGTACTGAGGGTATATTTGGTCTAAAACCAGCATTTCATGATCTCGCGTGACTTTGGCTAATACAGAAGCTGCACTGATAGCAGGCACCGTTAAATCACCCTGAATAATCGCTTTCGTTTCACACGCTAACTTCGGGCTGCGATTGCCATCAATCAAGGCAAGATCTGGGGCTATTTTTAAACCTGCCACTGCACGTTGCATCGCTAAAAAAGTTGCTTGCAAAATATTGATTGCATCAATTTCTTCCACAGAGGCTTGCCCTATCGCCCAGGCGATTGCTTTTTCTTGAATAATAGTAAAAAGCGATTCACGTTTTTTTTCAGTTAATTTTTTTGAATCTGTTAAACCTTTGATCACTACGTCAGGGGGTAAAATCACTGCAGCAGCCACCACAGGACCCGCCAAAGGGCCTCTTCCAGCTTCATCAACGCCTGCTATCCACATAGTCATCCTTAATTCATTATTATTTTTGGTAGGCTAAAATAAACATAATTTATTTGCAAGATGATATGTTAATCTTTTACAATCGCCAAAAACGAGGTACTAATGAACACAACTACTCCAACCATTGTCACATTCGTATGTTATCTTTTAGCCGTATTAACCATAGGCTTTTTAGGCTATCGTTCGACTCGTAACTTGTCCGACTATATTCTTGGCGGCCGGCGTTTAGGCAGCTTTGTCACCGCTTTAGCAGCTGGTGCATCCGACATGAGCGGCTGGTTACTGATGGGCTTGCCTGGCGCGGTTTTTTTAGCAGGTATTTCAGGTGCGTGGATTGCCATAGGACTTATCATAGGGGCGTATTTAAATTGGCGTTTTATCGCAGCCAAACTTCGACTTTATTCTGAACAATTCAACAATTCATTGACCATTCCTGAATTTTTAAGCAACCGTTTTAATGATAAAAATAACACTTTGCGCATCATCGCGGCATTATCTATTTTAATATTCTTCACCCTTTATTGCGCAGCCGGCATCGTAGCAGGCGCGCGTTTATTTGAAAGTATCTTAGACATACCTTATAGCACTGCGATGTGGATAGGCGCATTGGTGAGTATAAGCTATGTATTTATAGGCGGATTTTTAGCGGTAAGCTGGACCGATACCATACAAGCAGCCTTAATGATTATTGCTTTACTCTTAACACCCCTCATCATCATGCAAGCAACGGGCGGCTATTCCCATAGCATGGATATCATCGCTGCAAAAGATGCAAACCATCTCTCTTTACTCAAAGATTTAACGCCTGTAGGTATTATTTCTCTACTTGCTTGGGGTTTAGGTTATTTTGGCCAACCTCATATATTAGTTCGATTTATGGCATCGGAATCTGCTGAAAACATTCCAACAGCAAGACGCATTAGCATGACATGGATGATTTTATGTTTAATGGGCGCAGTCTCCGTAGGATTTTTTGGCATTGGTCATTTCCATACATTTCCCAATGATGCTGTCAGCATGAATCCAGAACGCGTATTCATCGAAGCTGCCAAACAATTATTTAATCCATGGATCACAGGCTTTTTACTTGCTGCCATTTTATCAGCCATCATGAACACTTTATCATGCCAATTA
>CAYVRW010000012.1:0-31836 GCA_964453575.1 uncultured Coxiellaceae bacterium
CAGGATGACAACACTAAGCACAGGGATGTGCTGTTTGGAGCGTAAAAATGAATAGTTGACCCTTTTTGGCGGGAATCGCATGCCGATTTATTTTTTTACTACTTCACGCCAGGCTGTTATGCCGCCTTTTAAATTTTTTACATTCTTAAAACCTTCTTTGCTTAAAAATGCAACAGCACGACTGCTTCGACCACCCGACTTGCAGTGCACAATAATAAGCTGATCGCGATCTAGCTCATCTAATCTATCGGGTAATTGTCCGAGTGGAATCAACTTTCCATTCATATTATCGGCATCATATTCACTAGGTTCTCTGACATCTAACACCAGTAAATCTTGTTTTTGCTTTTGTAATTCAAGCAATTCGTTTACTGTAATTTCTTCAATTGGAGTTTGCATATCATTTATTCCTTAAAAACATAATGGATCCCGCGAACAAGTCGCGGGACGACGTTAAAGCACATAATGTAAAATTAACGTTACAACTACGCCTATCACAAATAAAGCTGCCATAAGACCTAATAAGGGCAGTCCCCAGGTAAAATATTTCCTTAAACTTTCTTTTTTATCTTTCATCACATCACCTTTAAAAATAATCTTGTTTCATCGCAGCTTTTGCAAGCTTCCATGTTTCGCTCGCCACTTGGTTTGCTTTTGCTGTCCCCTCACGCAATACAGCAAGCACTTGTGCTGGGTCATTTTCATAGACCATGCGTCGTTGTCGGATAGGTTCGATTAATGCAACTAACACTTCAATCAAACGTTTTTTACATTCTACATCGCCTATCGTGCCTTTTTGGTAACGTTCTTCTGCTTCTTTAACCCATGCATGGTCTGGATTAAACGTTTCATGAAAGATCCACAATGGATTATTTTCTATACTGCCAGGATCGGTTGCTTTCAAACGCTTGGGGTCAGTGTACATGCCCATGACCTTTTGTTTAATAGTGTCAGGATCATCACTTAATAAAATGGTGTTATTTAAAGATTTAGACATCTTCAATAAATTTCCATTCGCATCGGGCCCACTTGTACCCACCAAACGTTTTGCACGACCGAGTTTCACATCGACGATAGGAAATAAACCGCCTTTTTTAAGGTAATCTTTATCTTCTGTGTGCGGATCAACGCCGCAATACAATTGATTAAATTTACGCGCTACCTCTCGCGTCATTTCAAGATGCGGGACTTGATCTTCACCGACGGGTACTATTTCTGGACGAAACGCTAAAATATCCGCCACTTGTCCTACCGCATAGAGTAAAAACCCAAAAGAGTAATTATCTCCTAATTTTTTATCTCTAATTTCATCTTTAATCGTAGGATTTCGCATCACCCGCGGATAAGGAAGCAGCATGCTAAAGAAAAATGCCAGATCTGCAATGGCAGATATTTCAGATTGAATAAATACTGTACTGCGTTTAGGGTCTATCCCGGCTGCTAAATAATCGGTTGCAATATCGAGCACACTTTGTCGAATCTCATCGGGCTTTTCAGCGCGCGTTGTAAAAGCATGTGCGTTAGCAATGATAAAATAGCAATCATAATCATCTTGTAACAAGACACGGTTTTCCAAAGAGCCTACCCAATGCCCCAGGTGCAATCGCCCTGTGGGTGTATCACCGGTTAATAAGCGTGGTTTTTTAGTTGACATATATTTACTCATTTTTTGTTAAGCGATGTTCTTTTTACAAGATGATAGGCAACTTGTCCAGCTTTCTTACTCTTCACAACCTTCCAGTTCGGGGGCAAGGTGTTTTCTAATAAAGATTTTCCTGTTTCAAGGTAAATATACGCTTCATCCGCCAAAAATCCATGCTCTTCCAGATAAAAACAACAAGGAAGCAATACATTCTGGCTATAGGGTGGATCAAGAAAAACGATATCAAATTTCTTGTTAGGCATTTTTAATTGCTGAGGAATGTTGGCCTTATAGATTTCTGCTTGATTTGATTTAAAAATGAGCAACTGCTCTTGCAAAAGAGATACCACTTCCGATGATGCATCTACCATGACGACATGCTGCGCCCCTCTCGATAGCGCTTCAAACCCTAGCGCCCCGCTGCCGGCAAAAGCATCCAGGCAATATGCACCCGGTATTATCATTGACAACCAATTGAACAAGGTTTCACGTACCCTATCTGGGGTCGGTCTTAAATCTGGAATGTTTGGCACTTTAAGCTTACGGCCGCGCCACTCACCCCCAATGATACGAATTTGACCTTTTTGCATACTGTTCTCATTCTAAGAATATCCGTCCTATGCTACCATTGCCGGAATTCCAAGAGGTATTAAAATGCTAAATTTTTTAAAACGTAAAAAAACTGAAGAAGTGGTCACCGAAACCGCACCCCCTCAATCCACAGGATTTTTTGCCCGCTTAAAAGCAGGTTTAGCGAAAACTCGCGCAAGTTTTACCTCAGGCATCGCAACTCTTATTCTTGGCAAAAAAACACTAGATGCCGATTTAATCGATTTAATTGAAACTCAATTACTGACTGCCGATGTAGGCATTGATGCAACTGAACAGTTAATAAATAGCCTCACCCAAAAATTAGCCCGTAAAGAATTAGCCAATACTGAAGCTGTGCTTGTCGAACTACAAGAACAAATGAAAGCCATTTTACGTCCTTGCCAAGTTCCTCTGACTATACCTGAAAATAACTTGCCTTTTGTTATGTTAGTCGTAGGTATTAATGGCTCAGGCAAAACAACCACTATTGGCAAAGTTGCGCATTACTTAAAAACCACTGGGAAATCGGTTATGCTCGCTGCTGGAGATACTTTTAGGGCTGCGGCTATCGAACAATTACAAATTTGGGGTGAACGAAATCATATTCCTGTGGTTGCTCAACAACCCGGCGCTGATACTGCCGCTGTCATTTATGATGCCTTAGAATCTGCCAAAGCACGCAAAACTCAAGTGTTACTTGCTGATACCGCTGGCAGACTACACACCCAAAGCAATCTCATGGAGGAATTAAAAAAAGTAAAACGCGTGCTTGCGAAACAAGACCCTCACGCGCCTCATGAAACGCTACTCATTTTAGACGCGAGCATAGGACAAAATGCCATCAACCAAGCCAAACAATTCCATGAAGCCATAGGCATTACGGGTCTTGTCATCACCAAACTCGATGGCACCGCAAAAGGCGGCATTATTTTTGCCATTGCAAAACAGATGAAAATTCCCATCCGCTTTATTGGGGTCGGTGAAAGCATCGATGATTTGCGGCCTTTTAATGCTGATGATTTTGTGCAGGCGTTGTTTTAACGTCAATATCTGGCGTAGTCTTGGCTTCTTTTCTTTTAAAAAATGCAACCCAGGATTTATGTTGATGTGTATTTTCATGGCTATCTTTCGATTCTATTGCATCAGGCATAGGATAATGACGAGCAATATCTTCGGGTTGACTACCTATAGCACCATGAAAAATTAAAGTCTTAACAATAGATTCATGCCCTTTTTTGGATGCAGCAATCGTTAAAGCCGTAAGGCCTTGGTTATCAACTGCATTGATATCATTCTTAATTGGTTGGTATTTAAGCAAAAAATCAACCATAGGCTTATCACCTCTGGCAGCGGCTATCATTAAAGCAGTACGGCCTTGTTCATTGCGACTATGCATATAGCCATGGAAATTAGGATTATCTTCCTTCATCGCTAGCGGATTATGCGCTAACGTTTTTTGCATAAGTTCTAAATCGCCTGTTGCAGCAGCTTGCATAAAATCATTCTGAAGCTCTAATATTGTTTTCATTTTGACCTCTCCTCATTATAGATAGCGGTTTAAAAAAGTATGGTCATAGTTGTTTTTCGCTCCAGAGCATACATCCATGTATTTTGGGTGACATCCTGTCACCAAGTCGCTTAAAACAACTATGACCATACTTTTTTAAACCGCTGTAAGTCGATAGATTCTAATATAAAGTAAACATATTAGGAAATATTAGCACTCTACCCAAAAGAGTGCTAAAATAAACAACTATTAAAGCAAATCTTAATTTTGATAAAAAAATTATTTTTAAACAAGAGGTTACCGTATGACTGCTAACCTGCAAACATTAAACCTAAATCTACCTATTAATAGCCTTGATGCCTATATTGCGCACGTCAATCGCATTCCTATGCTTAGTCAAGCCGAAGAAACTGCACTTGCCTTACGTTTACAAAAACAGGGTGATATTGACGCAGCCAAGCAGCTAGTCTTAGCCCATGCTAAATATGTGGTCAGAGTGGCTAAAGGTTACATGGGATATGGTCTTCCATTAGGCGATCTGATTCAGGAAGGTAATATTGGCCTGATGAAAGCAGTTAAGCGCTTTAACCCCGAAGTTGGCGTACGTTTAGTGACATTTGCCGTGCATTGGATTAAAGCTGAAATGCATGAGTATATTTTGCGCAACTGGCGTATTGTAAAAATTGCAACCACTAAAGCACAACGCAAACTTTTTTTTAATTTACGCAATATGAAAAAACGCCTGGGTTGGTTTACCAATGATGAAATCAATGCCGTCGCCGAAGACCTTGGTGTTGAGCCTAAAACGGTGCGCGAGATGGAAATGCGCTTAAGCCATGCCGATACTCCTTTTGAAGCTTATGGTGATGATGAAGAAGAACAACCGGCATATGCCGTCCCTGCCGCTTATTTAGAAGATAAACGTTATGATCCAGAAGATTTACTGATCAAAAGTGATTACTCTGAGCAATCTGAATCATCTTTGCATCAAGCTCTTAAACAGCTTGATAGCCGCAGCCAGGAAATTCTTGCTGCCCGTTGGTTACATGATAAGAAATCCACTCTGCAAGATCTAGCCGACAAATATCAAGTGTCTGCTGAACGTATTCGACAGCTTGAAAAAAATGCGATGGCGAAATTGAAAAAAGCATTAGAATTGGCAAATCATTAAGCCGCACTTATCGATTTCAAATGATTGGCCTCATTAATTAACGCCAATCTTACCGCTTCAAGTTTCGGCATTTTTGCCGCCCTTAGCATTTCATACACTTCCGCAAGCTTCGTTAAATGGTCTATTTTAGTCATACGATTAGACTTATTATTTTCAGGCAAATCACGTATTTGTCTAAGCACGAGCGCGATTTCCTGCCATTGAAAAGCGTACGGAATTTCCTTAGGTGCCAAACGTGTCTTTGCATCCGTGGTTGTCTCTGTTTTAGCGGCAGCATCAAGCACAACGGCTTTATAACGCTCTGCTGCTGCTAATAATATCTCTAATTTTTCTTTAATAGTACCCGCTGAAATGTCTTCTTCATGCGGATAGAATGTAATAGGCATTTTCTACCCCCAAACTCTTCTTATATCTCTATTATAAACGAAAATCTTTTCTTCATTTTGTTAATTTTGATCATTTTTTAGCCTGTCTAAACAGCGATACATCAACGCTTCACTGATATGCTCTATCAAAATATCATCACAGCCCGCAAGGTCTGCGATGGTTCGTGAGAGTTTCAGAATACGATGATAAGTCCTCGCAGTAAAATTAAATTTCTGCATTATTTTATTTAAAAATGCTTGTGTCGCTTCCGTGAGTGCGCAAAATTTGTCTATTTCGCTCACAACTAAAGCTTGGTTGCATCTTGCTTGTCTTATTAATTGCCGCTCTCTTGCTTTGTCTACCCTATCTTTCACAACCCGACTGCTATCGCTATTGACAACCATGGATAATACTTCGGGAGGAAGACTTGGTACTTCAATATGCATATCAATTCTATCTAATAAAGGGCCGGATAATTTTGCAAGATAACGTTGTATTTGTTCGCTGGTACAATCACAGGTATTTTTAGAACTGCCTGCGTATCCGCAAGGACAAGGATTCATCGCAGCAATAAATTGAAATGTTGCTGGAAATGTTTCTTGATAAGACGCACGCGAAATAGTCACATGCCCTGACTCTAAAGGTTCACGCAACGATTCCAACGCTTGCCGAGAAAATTCAGGCAATTCATCTAAAAATAATACTCCTTGATGCGCAAGCGAAACTTCGCCAGGTCTAGGCGGCCGGCCGCCGCCCACCAATGCAACACTTGAGATACTGTGATGGGGGGCCCGAAACGGAATTTCACACCATTTCGCTGCATCAAACCCTTGTCTACTGATAGAAGAAAGTGCTGCAACCTCCAAGGCTTGATCATCCGTGAGCCCAGGCAAAATACTCGTCAAACGACTTGCTAACATCGTCTTGCCTGTACCCGGCGGCCCCATTAATAAAAGACTATGCCTGCCAGCCGCAGCAATTTCTAAGGCACGTTTCGCATGCGGTTGACCACGCACATCTGATAAATCTAATCCAGGTTCTTTTTTAGGTAATGAAACAAATGACACACAGGGTTCAAGGACCTTTTCATGCTGTAAGTGCGCACAAACTTCTAGAATATGCTTAGCCGCATGCACTTTTGCATTATTAACTAACACGACTTCATGCGCATTCGCATAAGGAACAATCAACGTACGCTCAGCTTCTCTTGCCGCTAATGCCACTGGTAAAATACCGCGCACAAAACGCAATTCGCCTGATAAAGCTAGCTCACCGACAAACTCATACTGCAACAATATATGATGAGGAATTTGACCAGATGCTGCAAGAATTCCCAAGGCAATAGGCAAATCAAAACGTCCTCCTTCCTTAGGCAAATCAGCTGGCGCCAAATTCACTGTCACACGCCTGCGGGGATATTCAAAATGCGTATTCATGATGGCACTACGTACTCTGTCTTTACTTTCTTTGACAGCAGCCTCAGGCAATCCAACGATATTTAAACGTGGAAGGCCTTTGGAAAGATGAACTTCTACCGTGACTAAGGGCGCAGCAATCCCTGAAGTCGCACGGCTATAAACAATAGCTAGCGGCATAAATTAGTATGTCCTAATAATTGAAAAAATTGATTAAATGAGGCTAATTGTAGGGTGGGCAAAGCGAAGCGTGCCCACCAAAGGGTAACACCGCATTCAACTCAGTAAGCTGTTTTGCTGTACCAAGATTATGCCAAGAACCGTAAAAACATTCGCCTGTCACAAGATTTTGCTTAGCATGTTCTTTTAAAATATCGCCTAATCTAAACTTCCCTGGCTTACATGCAGCAAATAATTGAGGATGAAAAAGACCGATATTAGCGTAAGTGAATTGACAAGGTGCATCGCAGTTTACAACATTCTTATTAAGATTGAAATCACCTTGTAAATTAAAATCAGGATTATTAACTAAAACAATATGCGCCAAACCAGGAAGCTTTGCCGGTAACTGTTGTAAAGCATAACTTGAAATTACATCTGAGCTTAATACAATAAAAGGCTCAGGGCCTAGTATAGGCAACGCTTGAAATATTCCGCCGCCTGTTTCTAAAGCCTCTTCTTCTTCGGAGTAATGAATATTCACACCATATTTTTTGCCATCACCTAATGCAGCTTTAATTTTTTCACGCTGATAACTGATATTAATGACAATATCTTTTATACCTATTGCCGTCATCGCATCAATAGAATATTCAATCAAGAATTTCTGTCCCACACGCAATAATGGCTTAGGCATATGGTCAGTTAGTTCTCCCATACGTTGACCGCGTCCTGCTGCTAAAATCATTCCGCGCATACTAAACTTACCTTTGGCAATACTATGGTTTGTAAAAAATCGTAAAAAGGGTGACACTCTGGGTAATGTTTGCTAATGCTTGTAATGTAATTCAATGTACGCGGAATGTGCTTTAAATAATGAGGATTTGCATCGCGTTTATATTTTCTGGAAAAAGTTAATAACGCTTTCATATGCCGCTGCATACCCATGCCATCAAACCAACGCAAAAATAATTCATCGCTTACCGATAAGTTAATACGTTTTTTATAGCTCAATGCAAGTTGAGTAACTAAATCTTCTGGCCAATCGATGTAACAATCACGCAACAATGAAACCACATCATAAGTCACAGGGCCTATAAAAGCATCTTGAAAGTCTAATAAGCCAATTTTATTGTGCGGAAGCACCATTAAATTCGCAGAATGATAATCTCTATGCATAAAAACAAGAGGCTGAGATGTTGCTATATTAACTACAAAATGAAAAACATCAGTTAACATAAGCTCTATGGCAGGTGTGAGTTGCATGTTTAAATAACTTTGCAAAAACCATTGTTTAAACAATTCTAGCTCTTGGAGCATAAAAGTCCCGGTAAACGGCGGTACGTTCCATCCAGTGACTTGCTGACAACTTTGTAAAACAGCCAAAGCATCCAAAGCCTGACGGTAAAGTTCTGCTGCATTGGCTATATTTAACTCTTTCAATAACTGCTTATCGCCTAAATCAGTGATAAGCAAAAAACCTGACGTTAAATTTTCTTTATAAATCTCAGGTGAAATCAGCCCCAGGTTGCGCAAAGCCTTAGTGATCGCAATGTAAGCAACGCAATTTTCCCGATCGGGCGGAGCATCCATAGCAACCCAAGATTGCTCAAGATGTGACACTCTAAAATACCGTCTAAAGCTCGCATCGCCCGCTATCGGTTGCAAGGAAAAGGAGCTAAAACCACACTCAGTGGTAAGCCAATCATGTAAAAATTGTTGTCGTGTATCCATGGGGATATTTTATATAAAAAATTGTAACTTCGCTCAACTTTTCGCTACACTTGCAAGATTCGGAAGTGGAAAACATCGTTGATGCGCACAGCAAACCCTAAACTACTACTCGCCATAAGCATGGGCTTGTTTTGCTTTATGGGAACTGCGCAGGCCGAACCCTCTGTGAACAATTATTGTCAACCCTCTCCTATCGACACAGCCCCTCAAACAAAAATAACGATAGCAAATGAATTAGGCTGGGTAGCGGCCGATAATCGTTGCGGCGGCTATTATCTTGAACCGCCTTTTAAAATATCGCAAGAGTTGCTCAATAATAAATCGATTAAAGTCACTGGCAATGAAGGCGTTTTTTCACTGCATGGCACATCTACCTATGAAGGAAAGGTTACCATTACCCAGGATGGTCAAGAAGTTATCACCAATAAAGCCTATGTATACCGCAACCCCACCACCGAAAAATACAGCGGCATTGATTTAATAGGAAATGTTTCCATTCGAGAACCTGATACATTAATCCTGGCACGTTGCGGGCATGTCGATTTAGAAAATAATAGCAAAGTATTACGCGATATTTTATACCGGACTGCCATTTATAGCCGCGGGCATCAAAAACCCACGCCGCTTACCCCTATTGAATTACAACATGAACATAAAGTTTATCAACTAAGCGCCTGGGGACAAGCAGCCGAGTTCAAGCAAGATGAACCTGAGGTGTATAAATTTCAGGCTGCAAGCTACAGCACTTGCCCGCCACTCAATATCGCCTGGAAAGTAAAAGCGGACAGCATCACTTTAGACAAAAATGCAGGACGCGGTATAGCACGAAACGCCAAACTATTAGTCAACGGCATACCGGTTTTTTATGCTCCTTATTTAAATTTTCCTATTGACTCAAGACGGCAATCGGGCTTTTTATGGCCGACTGTGGGTTCTTCCAGCACATCAGGCGGGTATCTTACGGTACCTTTCTATTGGAACATGGCCCCTAACTATGACTACACCATCACTCCTAGCGCATTAGCTAAGCGCGGTTTGCAAATCAATAACCTGTTCCGCTATCTATCAGATTCGCCTACCAACGGTGAAATCAAATTTGTCATTTTACCTTATGATCAATTCTTTAAAGAGTATAAGGCATCCCAAATACGAGAAAACGAGGACTCTACGGATGAGGTTATACAATCTCAATTACATTCGCTGGAAAGCGCAAGCCTGACGCGTTACGCCATCTCATGGCAAAACAAAACGCAATTTAATGAACACTGGAATACCAGTATTGATTATAACCATGTCAGTGATGATTATTACTTAAGAGATTTTAGCAATGGATTGAATCAAATTACCCCTAATCAAATCTTGCAGCAAGGCGATTTAAATTATAAAGGGCAATACTGGCTTTTCACCGGACGTCTGCAAGGTTATCAAACACTGCATCCATTGCAGCAAAATGATTTTTATAACCAATACATACGATTACCGCAGATTATTTTAGATGGGACATATCCTGATGATAGAACGGGTTTAACTTTTTTTATTAATAATGATTTAACGCATTTTAATATTATGCAAAACCCAGGCAATCTCAATCCGGGACATATCGATAAACAACCTATAGGTAATCGTTATAATATTCAGCCTGGCGTAAATTTACCTATTTACCGTCCTTCTTACTATTTTAATCCACGACTGCAAGTTGCAGCGACGAAATACGAAATTGGTAACGTAGAAGATGATAACAGCAAAGGGCCAAGCCGGGTATTGCCTATTTTTGATATCAATTCTGGTTTATATTTTGACCGTAATATTTCTCTTTTTAATTATCAAATGCGGCAAACTTTAGAACCGAAAATGTATTACACCTATGTTCCTTACAAAAATCAAAGTGAACTTCCCAATTTCGATACCACTATTAATACATTAACCTATGATCAATTGTTTACTTACAACCGTTTTGCTGGGCTTGATCGTATCGGTGATGCCAATCAAATCAGTTTGGGCGTGATTACCCGGTTTATTGATCAGGAATCGGGGTTTGAAAAAATCAGTGCCGGCATAGGTCAAATTTTTTACTTCGAAAATCGCCGGGTCACCTTATGTACAGCGCCTAGTTCATGTACAGATGCCATGAATGCTCCAGAAAATACCAACAATCGTTCACCGCTATCTGCTGTTTTATCCTATAATTTAAACCCTAATTGGCATGCAACGTCTTATACCATTTGGGATTCTCAAGAAAATCAATTTGATAATCAAACACTTACTTTGCAATATTTAAAAGATATTCAACGGGCTGTCAGTTTTAGTTACACATACGTTCGCAATGGTGATCTGCCGCAAAATCCTCAAAATGAATCCGGCAAAAGTACCACCAATCTTTCCCAAACCGATTTTTCCTTTACCTGGCCAGTGTCACGCGACTGGGGTGCTATTGCTCGCTGGACACAAAATTGGAACCGTTCCCGTTTCCAGAATTTGTTGTATGGTTTACAATACGACACTTGCTGTTGGGCAGTACGTGTGGTTGCGGGCCGGACTTTTAATAATTTAACTCCTAACGATACCAACCAATATAATACGGAATTTTATCTTCAATTCGCTTTAAAAGGTTTAGGGACTTTTGGGACAGGCAATCCAGGGCAAAAACTCAACAATGCAAGCATTGCGAATCAAAACAATTTTGGACAGGATTATTAAATGAAAAAATACATTAACCGCAAATTTGCACTAGGTATGGTATTGTTTGGGAGCTTTCTCTGGAATACCTATGCCTTGGCTGAACAGTCGCTAGATCGCATTGTAGCAGTGGTCAACAATGGCGTCATTGTTGAAAGCGAGCTAAATGAAGCTATCGGTAAAATCAAAACACAAATGTCCGCATCCAATATTTCATTACCTCCGGAAGATGCTTTGCGTAAACAAGTTTTAGATCAATTAGTCACTAAACGCCTGCAACTGCAATTAGCTGATACGGCTGGAATGGATATCACCGAGGAACAAGTGGATAAAGTTATTCTTAGCATTGCAGAGAAAAATCACTTGACGGTCGCGCAGCTTTATCAAGAATTGGCTAAACGCGGCATGAACAAAAAGGATTATCGTAAAGATATGCATGATGAATATCTGGTTCATCAAGTACAGGAAAAAGCAGTTGCTCCAACGATCAATGTCTCACAGCAAGAAGTGAATGATTTTTTACGGTCTGCTGCATGGCAAGCACATAATAACAAAGAATATCATTTAGAAGATATTTTAATTGCGCTGCCTGATACACCCTCCACTCAAGATATCACGAATGCAAAAAAACGTGCTGATGCACTGCTTATAAAATTACGTAATGGCACTTCATTCAATGAGGCAGCTATGGCTGAATCAGGCGGCACAAAAGCATTGCAAGGTGGCGACCTTGGCTGGCGTAAATTACCAGAAATTCCTACTGCTTTTTCTAATCCCATTTTACTTGGCAAAGAAGGCGACATTGTGGGCCCCATACAAACAGCCAATGGCTTCCACCTGATTCATATCGCAGGCATTCGTCAGGCGGAAAATGAAGTGAAAGGTGACAACCAACGCCAACAAGTACAACAATATCTTTTCGAACGTAAGTTTGAAGAAGCCTTGCAAAATTGGATAAGCAAAATTCGCAGTGAGGCATTTATTAATATGAATCCTAATAAAACATCATGATCCCGCCTCGCATACTCATAACTCCCGGCGAACCTGCCGGGATTGGTCCTGATATTGTAGTGCAGCTTGCACAACAACCCTGTCACGCCGAACTCGTGGTGGTGACCGATCCTGATATGCTGCTTGCGCGCGCAAAGCAGATTGATCTGCCATTAACACTTACTGAAGTTTCTTTATCGCAGCCGCCTTCTCTGCATACGCCTGGCACGTTAAAAATAATCCCGGTGAAATTATCGGTACCAGCAATACCCGGCAAGGTAAACATTGCCAATGCAAGTTTTGTTATCGAATGTTTAACCTTGGCGACTGATCTTTGTTTAGAAAAAAAAGCGGATGCACTTGTCACGGGGCCTGTACAAAAAGCCGTGATCAATGAAGCAGGTATTGCTTTCACAGGACATACCGAGTTTTTAGCTGATCGCTGCAAAGCGTCAGAAGTTCTTATGTTATTTGTGGTCGATGCATTAAAAGTAGCACTGGTCACCACGCATTTACCCCTGAGCCAAGTTGCCAAAGCCATTACTCAAGAAAAACTTATAAAAACTATAAAATTGTTAAATCATGAATTAAAAAATCGTTTTGGCATTCAACAACCTACTATTTTAGTGGCCGGTTTAAATCCGCATGCAGGTGAGCAAGGACATTTAGGCCGCGAAGAAATTGACGTTATTGAACCTGCATTAACTTTGTTGCGCAAAGAAAAGTTACAACTTATTGGACCATTACCCGCCGATACCTTATTCACACAAAAATATTTAACAATGGCTGATGCAGTGCTTGCCATGTACCATGATCAAGCGTTGCCTGTGGTGAAAAACATTGGCTTTGATCGCGCAGTTAACGTAACACTTGGATTACCCATCATACGAACATCGGTTGATCACGGAACGGCATTAGATATCGCAGGAACAAAAAAAGCTAACGATAGAAGTATGCAAGAAGCTATTAAATTAGCTATTAAACTGAGGAATACTTAAAATGAAACAACGCTTGCTTATATCATTGCTAGCTTTAGGCATAAGCTCAACTACACATGCCGCGAATTTGATGGAAGTTTATCAAGATGCCCTTATTAGCGATCCTATTTATCAACAAAGCATCGCGCAAAATCTTGCAATAAGCGAAGGGGTATACATCAGTTTAGCTAATTTGCTGCCTTGGATCAGCGGTTCCTATCAACCTTATTTATTAAGACAATATACCTCAGGTCCTGGCGCTGTATTCTTAGGAGACAGAACCACGCGTGGTTATAATGTGGTATTAACAGCCACCCAAACCATTTTTAATTTTGCGCAAATCTCTAATTTCGCCCAAGCAAGAGCAACCTCAAAACAAGCCAGCGCTAATTTAAATTTTGCGGCACAAAATTTAATGACCAGGGTCACCACAGCTTATTTTCAAGTACTTGAAGATGTCGATAATTTACGTTCTGCTGAATCTAATAAAACGGCTTACTCAAAACAACTTGATCAAGTTAATCAACAATATAAAGTAGGCATTAAAACCATTACTGATGTATACACCGCACAAGCATCTTATGAAGCAGCGGCTTCGGATTATATTACCGCTATGAGTACTTTAGAAAATGATAGAGAAAATTTACGTGTAATTACCGGCAAAATGTATCCTTCTCTTGCCCGATTAAGCGAAAAATTTCCGCTGCTTACGCCCAAGCCTGCTGATGTTGATGACTGGGTTGCTGTAGCCATTCGACAAAATTGGCAAATTAAAGCTTCACAATACGGTGTTTCTGCGGCAAAACAAAATATACGTCAACAATTCTCAGGGCATCTGCCAACATTGAATGCCCAAGGCACTTATACCATTAATTTTTCACGTGATATGGGAACGACCATCGTAGATCTTATCAATCCCCCAGGAGCCGCAAATGTGGCCACACCAGAAATTGCCTTAAACCTCAATGTTCCTGTCATTCAAGGCGGGCAAGTGCTGGCACAAACTCGTCAAGCAAAAGACAATTATCAACTTGCATGCCAACAGCTAGAACAACAGATTCGCAGCACCATCAATATCACTAGACAAAGTTATTTAAACGTCATTGCTGGTATACAAAAAATTCAAGCTGATCAAAAAGCCATTCAATCATCCAAAAGCTCGCTTGCTGGGATGGAAGCAGGTTATCGGGTAGGTACTGAAATATTAGTTAACGTATTAAATCAACAACGACAAGTTTATATCAATCAACGTATTTATGCGCATGATAGGTATGCTTACATCAATAACATCGTCTTGTTAAAACAATCTGCGGGAACATTATGTCCTGAAGATCTTGGTGGGTTAAATATGTGGTTAGGCAAGCCTATTGCGTTAGACAAAGAATTTCCGGCTAAAGTGAGGAAGGCGATTCAGGGGAATAACTGATAATCACTCTCTTTGAAACGCCTTTTCAAATGTAGCATTAAACAAGCTGAGTAATCATATAAGAGATCGACCCTGCAAGGAGTAACCAGCCAGCCTTAAAAGTATAATCAATAAACTTGGTGCTTATTTGGGTTTGTGAGTTTCTAACGTAAACAAGTGTAGCTTCAACCGCTGTGACACGCTCTCTTAAACTTGCAAACTGTTGATCCATGTCTCGTCTTAAGGCATTTATCTCTGTATGAAGCTCATGTTTCATAGCATGCATCTCTTTTTGCATGTCTTGCCGCAAACTATTAATCTCATGCATTATTCGTTCAATGGCGTTTGTCATTGCAGTATCTACCTTTCTGTCTACCAACTCAGATTGAAGTTGAAACAAGTCTTTTGCGTAATTTTTATCCATTTGTAACTCCATTTTATCATTTAAAAAAAAAAATTGCTTTATGTATTCGTCAGGTTATATGAGAAAAAATGAGGGGATCTGGGAAGGACAGGTATATTAACAGGAAACTTTTATTTTTTCCTGCAGCTTTTTATATTTCTCCATCAACTGTTCTTTCGTTTCTGCATATTCAGGATTCACAGGAATACAATTGACAGGACAAACCGCCACACATTGCGGTTCATTAAAATGGCCTACACATTCGGTGCAAAGGGAAGGATTAATTTCAAAGATAGCTTCGCCCTGATAAATTGCCTGATTAGGGCATACGGGTTCGCATACATCACAATTAATACATTCATCAGTTATCATTAATGCCATGAATGCTATCCCACTTTTTTAGCCAAGGCATCGACTACGATTTTGGGCACAAATTGACTGACATCACCTTTCAAAAAAGCAATTTCCCGCACGAAACTTGCAGAAATATAAGTATATTTTTCTGCAGGCATTAAAAAAATACTTTCAATATCCGGTGCCATATGTCTATTCATACCTGCCAACTGAAACTCATAATCAAAATCCGACACTGCCCGCATGCCGCGCAAAATAATCTTGGCTTGTTGTTCACGCATAAAAGTAATTAATAATGCATCAAAACCTTTGACTTCCACATTCTTATACTTAGCCAAGACGTTACTTGCGAGCGCAACCCGCTCATCCAACGTAAAACATGGTTTTTTATTGTTACTGGCTGCAATCGCTACGATGACTCGATCAAAAACACGAGCTGCCCGCTCAATTAAATCCATGTGTCCGAATGTAATCGGGTCAAACGTGCCTGGATAAACAGCTGTATTATTCATAAAATGTTAACCTTTCATAAGTTTTGCTGTCTTATTCTATACATATTTAAAAAATGGGTCAAAGAATATCCATGTAGAATGTTTAATGCTATACTGGGCATCTTTATCAAAGTGCATAAAACAATGACTTTACAGCCTTATTTAGACGCCATGGATATAAAACTATGGCAATTAAAAGCTAAAACTCAAGTACCTTATATGCTTATAAGCGATGAGGCGATGCCTGATGCCGCCCAGCAGTTATTAAATGCTATGCTTACTTCTATCGATCTTAAAAAAGAACCTATTTTAACCAGCCCAATGATAAAAAAACATCTAACGAAAACCCAGCCTCGTTTAATTTTAGTATTAGGTTTACGTGCCGCACATCAATTGTTGAACTGCGATGATGCTATGGATGTGTTACGTCATAAAATTCATACTTTTGATAATATACCGCTGGTAGTCAGCCATCATCCGGCGTATTTATTGCAACATCCAAAGGTTAAACGTCAAGTTTATGAAGATTTGTACAAGGTACACACCTGTCTCACTAACGCCACTTGCCGTTCTAGCGACCCGCGATTGCTAGCGACAACGTTATAAGCATTTTCGCCTATACGATGCCGTAAATGTTCATCAGCAAATAATTTTATGACTTCTTGCGCAATCTCCTCGGCATTTTTTACCATGAGCATGCCGTTTGCTTGCAATAACAGCTGACTGATTTCTGTAAAATTAAATACAATAGGGCCTGTTAAAATAGGTTTATGTAACGCAGCGGGTTCTAACATATTATGGCCACCTACTTGCACAAAACTTCCGCCGACCAAGGCAACATTTGCAACTGCATAATACAGCATCAATTCTCCCATAGAGTCGCCCACAAAAACTTGTACGGATGCATCAACAGGTTTGTGAGCACTGCGGCATTCCATCTTAAATTGTTGTAACACTAACGATTTCACTTCGGCAAATCGATCCGGGTGTCTTGGCACTAAAATTAATAACGCATCAGGATATTTTGCTAAAATTAAACGATGGGCATGTAAGATAATTTCTTCTTCACCTTTATGCGTACTTGCTGCCACCCAAAGCAAACGATCATGGCCTAATTCATCACGCAATGTTTCACTTTTTAAAAATAAATCATCGGCAATTTCTAAATCAAATTTTAAATTTCCGGTAACAACTATTTTTTCTCTTGCTAATCCCAAGGTGACGAATCGTTCTGCATCGGCATCCGTTTGTGCGGCTAAACGATGGATAGCCAGAAACATAGCATGATTAATAAATGGAATACGAGCATATCCTCGCGCTGATTTTGCCGATAATCGCGCATTGGCAACAATAATGGGTATCTCATGCGTTAAACAAGCAGCAAATAAATTGGGCCATAATTCAGTTTCCATAACCACCAAAACGTTAGGATTAATGCGTTTAATAAATCGATTTAAAAAAGCAGGAATATCATAAGGCACAAAGGATTGTAATACTGTATCACCAAAAGCTGCTTTCACACGCTCTCTGCCGGTAGGAGTCATATTGGTCATAACAATTGGCGTATCTGGATAAGTTTTTTGTATCGCTTTCACCAGCGGAATAGCCGCAATGGTTTCTCCCACGGATACGGCGTGTATCCAAATGCTATTTTTTAAATCATGCGGAACATAACCTAAACGTTCTGCCCAATTTTTTCGATAACCTGGCAGACGGCGTGAGCGCCATAACAATCGCACAAAAATAAAAGGTAATAATAAATAAAATAAAACTGTATATAAAAAACGCATTACTATATCTCAAACTAAAATTATTAGAAATAAACGGTTAATATAAGTAGAATCGTACTATACACGAAAACAGGATAAATCATGAACAAATTTCTACTTGCACCTTCCCTACTTTCTGCCGATTTCGCGCGTTTAGGCGAGGAAGCCGAAGCTGTGCTCAATGCCGGTGCGGATATGTTGCATCTAGATGTCATGGACAATCACTACGTCCCTAACCTTACCGTAGGACCTCTGGTTTGCGAAGCATTACGCAAGTATGGCATTAAAGCACCTATCGATGTTCATTTAATGACCAAGCCGGTCGATAGGCTCATTACAGAATTTGCCAATGCTGGGGCAAGCAACATTAGCATTCATCCTGAAAGCACCGAACATTTAGATAGAAGTTTAGCGCTCATTCATAAACATAACTGCAAAGCAGGCATTGTGATTAACCCTGGCACTACTTTGCATTGCTTGGAATATATTATCGATAAAATTGATATTGTGTTATTAATGTCAGTTAATCCAGGCTTTGGCGGGCAGCATTTCATTCCGAGCACGCTTGAAAAACTTAAAAAAGCGCGCACCCTTATTACCGCAAGCGGCAGAGATATTAAACTTGCTGTGGACGGCGGAATTAAAGTCGATAACATACATGAAGCAGCCATTGCAGGTGCTGATATGTTTATTGTGGGGTCTGCTGTGTTTACCCAACCGGATTATGTGAAAGTTATGCAAAAGTTACGTCACGAATTAAATAGGAAAGATTAACCCATGCAAAAGCCCAATCCCACTCAAGGCCTGCGCCACGTTGCACTATTTGTCAAAAATTTCGATGCATGCCGGCATTTTTATATCGATTTATTAGGTATGAGCATAGACTGGGAACCTGATGCGGATAATCTCTATCTCACTACCGGCTCCGATAATTTCGCCCTGCATCGTGCACCTGCCGATTTTTCTCCCGCCAAACATCAACATTTAGACCATATGGGTTTTTTCCTTAAAACATCTGAAGACGTTGATCAATGGCATCAATATTTGCTTTCTCATAAAGTCATCATCAAAGCCGCGCCTAAAGACCATCGTGATGGCACACGCAGCTTTTATTGCAGAGACCCTGATGGAAACGTCATCCAATTTATTTATTATCCAAGAGCTCATTAGGACGGTTTTTTCCTCGATTGAGCAAAAAATAGCAATTGCTTAATATCAGTACAATTATTGACCAAATAGCGCCGGTTTACAAGCCTCAAACGGGGGTATAATTAATATGTACCTTTTCAAAACATAATCTAGAACGGAGGCAGTCATGAGTAACGAAAGAACCCCTTACAAAGGCCCACAAGGTCAAGGTCAAGGTCAAGGTCAGCAAAAAAAAGGCAATTTAGGTCAACCACAAAAGCCGGGCACAACAGGTCAAACACAAAGACCAGGTGCAGGTATTGGTCGTGAAAATGTCAACCCAAATACCAAACAACCTATGGGTGGCCAAACAAAAACAGGTTTTGGTGGACAACAACAAAATAAAGAACCATGGAAGAAAACAGATAAAGAATAACAACATGGATCATCTCAGGCCCTAGCTGTTCTTTTGAATGGTTAGGGTTTTTTTATTACGCAATGAATTTCGTATAAACATAAACCCTGCCTTCCTGTCATGAGAGTCCTATCCAACTCGCGTTTTAAGTATAACCTTCATTGAAAATCCGATTGCGATGGACGGATTTTCAAGGTAAAATATTCTATATGGAAATCAAACGAAATTATTATTTAAATGAAATCAAAGAGTTACTAAAAGAAACACCTGTTGTAGCTCTTATTGGGCCTCGTCAAGTGGGTAAAACCACCTTGGCTCGAATGATCGCATTAGAATATCCAGAAGTGACCTTCTTTGATCTAGAAAATCCAGCGAGTCTGTCAAAATTACAAGATCCACTATTAGCATTACAAACCCTTTCAGGGCTCATCATTATTGATGAAATACAACATGCACCTGATTTATTCAAAGTCTTACGATTTCTTGTTGATCAACCCAATGCTAGACAAAATTTTTTAGTATTAGGCAGCGCATCACCTGTACTTTTATCACAATCATCAGAATCACTTGCGGGACGTATTGCTTATGTAGAAATTCATGGTTTTTCATTACAAGAAGTAGGAAAGGAACATTGGGAAAAACTTTGGCTGCGAGGCTCTTTTCCACGAGCTTATCTAAGCTCTACAGAGACAGGCAGTGTTCGGTGGCGTGAAGAATTTATCCGAACTTTTTTAGAACGTGACTTACCACAATTAGGCATTAAAGTGCCTGCGGTAACAATGAGACGATTTTGGATGATGTTAGCTCATTATCATGGACAAATTTGGAATTCTGCCGAATTTGCACGTGCATTTGGTATGAGTGATAAAGCCGTGAGACATTATTTGGATATTTTAACTTCTACCTTTATTGTAAGACAACTCGCTCCTTGGTGGGAAAATATTTCCAAACGACAGGTCAAGGCACCCAAAATATTTCTCAATGATTCTGGTTTATTACATACGTTGCTGGGATTAGATAATAAAGAAGAATTAGAATCACATCCCAAAGTGGGAGCTTCCTGGGAGGGTTTTGCTATGAATACGGTACTTACACAGCTTAATATTCAACCTGATGAAGCTTTTTTTTGGAGTACTTATACTGGCGCTGAATTAGATCTCGTCGTGATAAAAGGAAATACACGCATTGGTTTCGAATTTAAAAGAAGTAGCACACCTCAAATGACAAAATCTATTTCTATTGCTTTAAAAGATTTAAGTTTATCTCATGTTTATGTAGTGTATGCAGGCGACGAACCCTATCCACTTGAACATAACGTCACCGCTCTCGGTTTAGTCAATGTTCTCACAACTATCAAACCATTAAGAAAGCAGTTATAGCAAATACCTATAAAAAAAAGGGACGGATTGGGTCCGTCCTTACCGTAAAAGGTTAGGCAATCCTTGCCAAAATAACCATCCATGCTTGCACAAAACGAGGAGTGGTTGCACAAGTCCTTTCATGCCCAACGGTCATCCATAACCAAGCAAACATTCTAGTGACAGCTAAAAATAAAAACAGACGTCGAAATATGTTTAATCAATGACATAAACCCATTATATTTAAATTTTATTAATACTATCATAATGTTATGCTAGTATAATAGTTTGCAAGTTTGATGTTCTTACTCGCGTATTGTTATTTTGCTGTTTCTATCTATATGGATAAACTTACAATCCTATAAGAAAAAGTAGTAGCAAGTTTTATTAGACTAGCGATAATAAGTGCTTTGGTTTAAGGACGCATAGAAACGAGGCACCATGGCGAAACAACATATACAACAACTGATTCATAGCGCAATAGACAAGCTTAGGCAATCCGAAGACTTACTGGTTGCAACACCGGTTTTTCAGATCGATGCTACCAAAGACAAAAAACATGGTGATTTTGCCTGTAATATTGCCATGATGCTTGCGAAACCTGCACAACGTAAGCCGCGCGAACTGGCAGAAATGATAGTTAGTGCGTTGCCGGCCTCTAATCATATTAAAAAAGTTGAAATTGCAGGCCCAGGATTTATTAACTTCTTTTTATCGCCTGACGCACTCTATAGTGTGATCAGCGATATTCTTTCCGCAGGTGAAAAATATGGCCAATCGAATATTGGCAATGGCAAACGCATTTTAATCGAATTTGTATCAGCTAATCCTAACGGTCCATTGCATGTAGGGCATGGACGACATGCAGCGTATGGCGCAGTGGTCGCTGATTTATTACAAACGATAGGTTATGACGTTTATCGAGAATATTATGTTAATGATGCTGGCGGACAGATGGACATTGTGACGACTAGCACTTGGTTGCGTTATTTAGCTTTATGCGGCGAATCCATTGTTTTTCCAGCCAATGCTTATAAAGGTGATTATGTAATCGACATCGCACGCACTTTGTTTGCACAAAAAAATAAGGCATTTAGTGCAGCATCAAACAAAGTATTTGAAAATTTACCCAAAGATGAAAAAGATGGCGGCGATAAAGATGTTTATATCGATGCACTAGTATTACGTGCTAAACAATTATTGGGTGAAGAAAACTATAAACTCATTTTTGATCTGGTTTTATCAACGATTTTAAAAAATATTCATGATGATTTAGCTGAATTTGGCGTCCATTATCAATCTTGGTTTTCTGAACGTGATTTTGTTAAATCCGATGTGGTTGATAGAAATTTTGCAGCACTGAAAGAAAAAAATGTGATTTACGAACGTGATGGTGCTATGTGGTTTCGCTCAACGGATTTTAATGATGAAAAAGATAGAGTACTGCAGCGTTCCAACGGTGTGCGTACCTATTTTGCCAATGATTTTGCCTATCATATTAATAAATTTGAACGTGGTTTTGACCATTGTATTGATATCTTCGGCGCTGATCATCATGGTTATATTCCTCGAATGCAAGCAGGTTTGCAGGCAAGAGGCATATCACCCGATAAATTGACTTATTTATTGGTGCAATTTGTGACACTGTATCGAGGTCAGCAACAAGTACAAATGTCGACTCGAAGCGGTTCATTCGTGACGCTGCGTGAATTGCGTGAGGAAGTGGGTAACGATGCCGCGCGATTTTTTTATGTGATGCGTAAATGCGAGCAGCATGTCGATTTTGATTTGGATTTAGCAAAATCAAAAACAAATGAAAATCCTGTATTTTATATTCAATACGCCCATGCGCGAATTTGCAGTGTTGCTAGACAACTCGCTGAAAAAGGGCTTACTTATGATCAATCTAATGGGTTTGCTCATTTAAATTTGTTGGTGGAACCGCATGAAATTCAATTGATAACGACGTTAAGCCGCTATCAAGACGTGATCTTAAGCGCCGCAGCGCAACATGAACCGCATATATTAACGAATTATTTACGTGATCTTGCGACTGACTTTCATGCTTATTATAATTCCCATCAGTTTTTGGCGGATGATGAAAAAATGCGAGATGCCCGTTTAACTTTGATATTCGCCACTCGCCAAGTGTTAATAAATGGATTAAAGTTAATAGGTGTATCTACGCCAGAAAATATGTGATATGCCCAGAGATTATGCGAAACATGTTAACAGACCAAAACGCCCGCTAGCCAAGCCCGGTTGGCGCAAAAGGCTATTATTAGCAGTGTTTTTATTTTCTCTGTTGGGAGGCCTGACATATGGCGCCTATCTTTATCAACATAACCAAGCAACCCTCACCCAACAATCGATAGGAATGTGGGTCAAACAAGTCAAAGCATTATTTATCCGTTCACGCCATGAGGAAGATCCTTATAAATCGATGGCTGACCAGACCCAAACGGATGAAGAGCCTGAAATACAGTTTAGTTTTTACACAAGCCTGCCTACTATGCAAACTCCTATGCCGCAGGAAGCACCTAAAGAGATAATTGTTGAAAAAAGAAGCAATCCGGTTCTGGTTAAAAAGTCAGTCCCAGCGGTCAATGTCAGTCAGCCGGTCATTCAACCGAATGTTACTGAAAAAAAATATTTATTACAGATAGCAGCCTTTAGGAACCCAACAGCTGCGGGTGAAATGCGGATTTCATTACTGCTTGCTGGATTTGAAGTAGAAATCGTTAAGGCCATGAATAATAATCAACAAATCTATCAGTTACAGCAAGGGCCTTTCGCAACCATTGCTGAAGTCAAGGCGATACAGCGTGAATTAGAGAAGAAGGGCATAGAAAGCGTAATTGTTAAGAAAATTCAGTAAACAACATCTTGATATCTGTTTAAATCAACCCCATATATCATTATCCATATTTAAATTTTTGTAGGGTGGGCAAAGAGCTTGCCCCGCACTTGTTGCGGGGAGTGCAGCGACGTGCCCACCCTACAATAGATAATTATTAGGAGAATTCTTCAGTTGACAACTATATTATCAGTACGACGTCATGGCAAAGTAGTGATTGGCGGCGATGGCCAGGTAACTTTAGGCAATACCATCATGAAACACAATGCCAAAAAAGTAAGAAGGCTTTATAACAATAAAGTTTTAGCAGGATTTGCTGGCGGCACAGCAGATGCTTTTACTTTATTTGAACGTTTTGAGGCTAAATTAGAAACACACCAAGGTCATTTAGTGAGGGCTGCGGTTGAACTTGCAAAAGATTGGCGAACCGATAGGATGCTGCGCAGACTAGAAGCATTGCTTGCGGTTGCTGATAGCAAAGCATCGCTGATTATCACCGGAAATGGCGATGTCATTGAACCTGAAAATAGTTTAATTGCCATTGGCTCAGGCGGTGCTTATGCGCAGTCAGCAGCCACTGCTCTCTTAGAAGATACCGAATTAGATGCACGTACCATTGTAGAAAAATCATTAACCATTGCCGCATCCATTTGTATTCATACCAATAATATATTTACTATCGAAACACTTGAGAGCGTTGCTTGATATCATAAAGAGTATAACAATATGTCAAATATGACCCCTAGAGAAATTGTCAATGAATTGGATAACCACATCATTGGCCAAAGTGCTGCAAAACGAGCCGTTGCTATTGCCCTACGTAATCGTTGGCGCCGTATGAAGTTACCTTTAAAATTACGTGATGAAGTTGTACCAAAAAATATCTTAATGATAGGACCTACCGGTGTCGGTAAAACGGAAATTGCACGACGTTTAGCAAAATTAGCCAATGCTCCTTTTATTAAAATTGAAGCAACCAAATTCACTGAAGTAGGTTATGTAGGCCGCGATGTGGATTCTATTATTCGTGATCTTGCCGACATGTCCGTCAAAATGATGCGTGAAAAAGAAATGGAAAAAGTGCGCGCCAAAGCAGAAGAAGCTGCTTTCGAACGTATTCTTAATGCTTTATTACCTAAGCCTAGAACAAGTTTTGCGGGAGAGCCGCAAGATGCACCTAAAGAAGATTCCGAAGCACGCAAATTGTTTCGCAAAAGATTACGTGAGGGTGAGTTAGAAGATAAAGAAATTGAAATTGAAGTGTCAGCATCGCCCGTGGTGGAAATTATGGCACCACAAGGCATGGAAGAAATGACCAATCAATTGCAAAGCATGTTTAGTAACATGGCTAGTGACCGTAAAAAAATGCGTAAATTAAAAATTGCCGATGCGCATAAAATTTTACGGGAAGAAGAAGCTGTCAAATTAATCGATGATGAAGAGTTAAAAGCACGCGCCATCGAAAGTGTAGAACAAAATGGTATAGTATTTTTAGATGAATTAGACAAAATTGCCAAACGTTCGGAACAATCAGGCGCTGATGTATCGCGTGAAGGTGTACAGCGTGATTTATTACCTTTAATCGAAGGCTGTACGGTGTCAACCAAATACGGCATGGTACGTACTGATCATATTTTATTTATTGCATCAGGCGCGTTTCATTATGCAAAACCTTCTGATTTAATTCCTGAATTACAAGGCCGCCTACCGATACGCGTCGAATTAAAAGCATTAAACAGCGATGATTTTACGCGTATTCTAACTGAACCTACCGCATCGTTAACGGAACAATATGTTGCCTTACTTTCCACTGAAAATGTTAAAATAAGCTTCGCAACAGACGGTGTAAGACGCATTGCTGAAGTTGCCTGGCAAGTGAATGAACGCACCGAAAATATAGGCGCACGTCGATTGCATACTGTGTTGGAACGTTTATTAGAAGAAATATCATTTGAAGCATCGGACCAAGCAGGTAGTGAAGTTATTATTGATAGCGCTTATGTCGATAAGCATTTATTAAAACTTGTCAAAGATGAAGATTTGAGTCGTTATATTTTATGATAGATGACACTGGCCCGACACCGATTAAAATAACATTGCATAAAAAATCGCGTACACTTGAGCTTGAATTTGATAATCAGGAAAAGATTATTTTACCTTGCTCGGTGTTACGAGCTGCTTCCCCGTCAGCAGATATGAGACATGCAAAAACAGAGGAAGATTATAGCAATGTTAATATTTTATCGATTGAACCGGTAGGTCATTACGCCATTAAACCTGTGTTTAGTGATGGACATCGCACGGGAATTTTTAGTTGGCGTATGCTTTATGATTTAGCTCGTAAATAAAAGGAAAATTTAATGGACCAAGAAGCATTAAAAAAAGCAGCAGCCTTAGCAGCACTTGATTTTATCGAAACAGGTATGGTCATTGGTGTGGGCAGCGGCTCTACCGTTAATTATTTTATTGACGCATTGAAAAATGTAAAAGGCAAAATTGACGCTGCAGTGGCAACTTCAGAAGAAACCGCCAAGCGTTTAAAAGCATTGTCTATTCCTTTAGTTGATTTGAATACGGTGAGTGATTTGCCCATTTATGTTGATGGCGCTGATGAAATTAATGCAGCTAAACAAATGATTAAAGGCGGTGGCGGTGCACTTACTCGCGAAAAAATTGTGGCATCTGTGGCGCATAAATTTATTTGTATTGCCGATCAAACTAAATTAGTCGATACCCTAGGACAGTTTCCAGTTGCCCTTGAAGTCATCCCCATGGCGCGCAGCTATGTGGCAAGGCAAATTGTTAAATTAGGCGGCGACCCTATTTATAGACAGGGGTTTTTGACGGATAATGGCAATGTGATTTTAGATATTTATAATTTGAAAGTATTAGCACCCTTAACCTTAGAAGAAAAGTTAAATAACATAGTAGGTATAGTTGCTAACGGTATTTTTGCGGCAAGACCAGCAGATGTATTGCTGCTTGCTACGGATAAAGGTATAGATAAGAGGTAACCACTATGTATGTTGTCAAAAAGCACTTCGGGCGCACTGAAACCAGGGCTGGTGATTTTCGTACTGAGCAAGAAGCCATTGCTGCTATCATGGATAAATTAAAAGAAGACAAGAATTTTAACCTTCCAGCAACTTATGGTTTGTATGAAGGCATGGATTTAATTAAAGAATACACGCAGGATGATATTCCTGCTTCTGCAACTGAGCCTTCTTCTGATTCAACTGGCGCATCGGGTAAAGGCAGCGGAAAATCCTTTGCGCCTAATCCTTTTAGTACTACACCGCGTCTAGGCCCGCAAACGTGGGTAAAAGATGATAATAAAGATGAGGGTGAGGATAAAGATAAATAATATTTGTCATGCCAGTATGTTGTAGGGTGGGGAAAAAACATGGCCCCCCCGCGTTGCCGGGCACCCCCTTTTGCCCCACCCAAACAACGAAAATATTCAACTTCATAAACGTCTGCTGCGGTTCTTCTGAAAGCCCCATGCTTTCAAGTTCATCGCAAAATGCTTTCTTAACAGATGATACCGGCAATGATCTCAACATCTTAAAGTTAAAATGAACCTTTTTAGTTTCTACAGCATCCCATGGCCCATGATGATCATAAAGATTACTTTTATCATCACTCAGCTTACCTCTTTTACCAGCATTCCAAGGATCACAAATCTCTGCTGAATCTTTGGATTCTTTTAGAAGTTTTAAATATTTTTTTGTTTCTTGCTTATTGTTTATTTCGATGTTTTTAGCATTTTTACTATTTGTCACTAAACAACCATGATTACCTACAAAACCTGAAGATTCTTCGGTATTATTAAACAACATATAATGTAATTGTAAATTGAGGTCATATTTTTGAATCAGTCTTAATAAATTGATGGCAGCATGACCTGTCTGCTCTCCACAATTGCCTAGCTGACGCTGCTCAACGATCTGAGCACCAATATAAAGTTCTTTTAAAAAAACTAATTGTAAATAAAGTTCGTTAATATTATTTAGATAGGATGAGGGTAATTTTTTAACTAATGGACTTAATTTATTTAAAAACTCCTCAGCAAATGCTGTAAATTTTTTTGCGTTCTTTACTCTATAATCGTTTAATTCAATATCTTTTATCCGCATATAAGGCAGTTGAAAGTAACCTTTCCACATTTCAGTTTGTCTTTTGCATTTTGTTTGGTTGGTAAAACAAGATAATGGCATAGCCTTACCTTCCTGCATACCAATGGCAAAGTTTGGTTTATTAGTGGCTATAAAAGAAGAATTTTCACAATATAGTTTTAACATTTCTTCTGTGAATTCTTCTTTGGTAGGAACAGTCGCAACACACTTTTCCGCGGGCTCACTGGCTTCTTGTTGCGTACTTGCAGCCATAGCAAGAAGTAAGAATTTAAGATAACGTCCCATATTGATACCTTTTAAGTAATGATCAATATGTTATCATATGATTAATAAATGCACAATCAATAAAATTTTATAATTTTCAATGAGTTACAAGCTCAATCAGCAAATCCATGCCCAAATAATACACCAATTCCTTAGGATGTTTAACGTCCCAGACCACAAAATTAGCCGCTTTTCCTACTTCTAAACTACCGTACGTTTTCTCCAACCCCAAAGCTTTTGCCGCATGAATGGTAGCACCTTTTAATGCTTCTTCAGGCGTCAAACCAAAAAGCGTGCACGCCATATTTAAGATAAGCAACATCGACGTCACGGGCGAAGTACCTGGATTACAATCAGTCGCAATTGCCATAGGAACCCCGTATTCACGCAATAATGCAACTGGCGGCTTACGCGTTTCCTTTAAGAAATAAAATGCACCGGGTAATAACACCGCAACAGTTCCAGAGGCTGCTAAAGCTTTCACTCCCTCTTCTGAAAGATGTTCCAAATGGTCCACTGACAAGGCTTGATAACTTGCTGAGAGACGCGCACTTCCTGAGTCTGACAATTGTTCTGCATGGCATTTAATGCCTAACCCGTATTTTTTAGCGGCTTTAAAAATTTTTTCCGTTTGCACAAGATTAAAACCTATGGTTTCACAAAATACATCCACATAGTCAGCCAATTTTTCTTTGGCAATGACAGGTATCATCTGATCACAGACTAAATCGATATATTCATCAGCCTTGCCTTGATACTCTACAGGCACCGTATGCGCACCTAAAAAAGTGGTGATAACACGAATAGGCAATAGTTCAGCTATTTTTTTAGCTGCACGCAAAATTTTTAATTCAGATGCTAGATCGAGCCCATAACCGGATTTTATTTCAACTGTTGTGACACCACTTTGCATTAAAGCACGCGCACGTTTTAAGCTTTGTTCTAATAAGTCTTCCTCAGATGCAGCTCTTGTTGCCAAAACCGTAGAACGAATACCGCCCCCTGCTTTCGCAATCGCTTCATAACTCTCACCTTGCAAACGCATGGCATATTCATGACATCGATTGCCTGCATAAACCAAATGCGTATGGCAATCGATAAAACCCGGGGTTATGCATTTACCTTTTACATCATTTATTTTTAAAGCATGTGGATCTTTTAAGTCCAACATGCGTCCAATCCACGCAATTTTGCCATCTTTTACAGCCAAAGCGGCATTTTCCAGCAACCCATAAGGGGTGCCCGCCTGCATAGTTGCAATCACCGCATTGACCCATAGGGTATCCCACTGCTTGTTATTCATACTAAAAAACCTATACTATAGCCATCATTTGATTTGAGCATACACTTTATGACATGGAAAAATTGTTATCAACCCCCCAGCACAAACCTTTGGCAAGGACGGGCCGATTTGCCGCCTGAGTCTTGTTTTTTTCAGATCATTCAGATGCTAAATTTAGAAAACCATACCACGTGGCCGGATGCGAAAAATCACATCCAATTTGCCCTACTTGGCTTTTCTTGTGATGAAGGCGTACGCCGCAACCTTGGGCGGGTAGGAGCTGCCGAAGGCCCTTATGCTATTCGGCAAGCTTTGGCTAAGCTGCCGATACATAAGCATCATTTTCAACTGTTTGATGCTGGGAATATCATATGTGCCGATGGTGATTTAGAAGCTTCGCAAGCTGCGCTCGGTGAAGTAGTGAACATGCTTTTAGCAAAAAAAATGACACCTATTATATTAGGCGGTGGGCATGAAGTTGCCTGGGGACATTATCAAGGTATCGCATCAGCCTTTCCTGATAAAAACTTGGGAATTATTAATTTTGATGCGCATTTTGATATGCGGCCTTTGCTTGCCGATAACAAAGGCACTTCAGGGACGCCTTTTTTGCAAATTGCTGAAATGCATCAAGCAACAAAACGCCGGTTTGATTATAATTGCGTAGGCATTCAACGGACTGGCAATATGCAAGCTTTATGCGATACCGCCAAAAAATTTAATACTAAAATATTATGCGCGGATGATTTGCATCTTGAACATGCAGGCATGTTATTTGATTTTATCGATAGAGTCATTGATCAAAATGAAATAATTTATCTAAGTCTTTGCTTAGATGTTTTTGCCTCGGCAATCGCACCTGGGGTAAGCGCACCCCAACCGCTTGGACTTTTTCCATGGCAAATAATTCCTATGCTAAGAGCGCTTGCTGCTTCCGGCAAAGTCATAAGTTATGATATTGCTGAATTATGCCCGCCGCATGATATTGATAACATTACCGCGAAATTAGCAGCTATATTTATTTATGAACTCGCGCATCATCATAACGAAGAGCCCAGGGATTGGTAATTATGACAAAACTTGAAGCAAAAAATTGGTTAAGCGAAGCTGCGTTACGCATGCTTATAAATAATATTCATCCTGACGTTGCTGAAAATCCAAAAGAACTCGTGGTTTATGGCGGCATAGGCAAAGCTGCGCGCAACTGGGATTGTTTTAATAAAATTGTGGAGTGTCTGAAAGATTTAAATGAAGATGAAACCTTGCTTATCCAATCAGGCAAACCGGTAGGTGTTTTAAAAACCCATGTCGATGCACCGCGAGTATTGATTGCAAATTCCAATTTAGTTCCGCATTGGGCAACCTGGGAATGTTTTCATGAACTCGATAAAAAAGGCTTAATGATGTATGGCCAAATGACCGCTGGCTCATGGATTTATATTGGCAGCCAAGGCATTATTCAAGGCACTTATGAAACCTTTGTTGCAGCGGGCGCTAAACATTTTGACGGCAATCTGCAAGGCAAATGGATACTCACTGCAGGTCTAGGCGGCATGGGCGGTGCACAACCGCTTGCCTCCACCATGGCAGGTGCTTCCATGTTAGCTGTAGAGTGTGATCCAAAGCGTATTCAACGCCGTTTAGAAACACGTTATTTAGATTGTATGACTCATGATTTAGATGAAGCTTTGGATATGATTTATCAAAGTTTGAATGATCAAAAACCTCTTTCAGTGGGTTTATTGGGAAATGCTGCTGATATTTATCCTGAGCTTGTTAAACGCGGCATTAAACCGGATTTAGTGACAGATCAAACCAGCGCGCATGATCCATTGAATGGCTATTTACCTAAAGGCTGGACTTTAGAAGAGGCTAGCCAATGCCGCAAAACTGATCCGGATAAAATCATTAAAGCTGCTAAAGAATCCATGGCCATTCAAGTGTCAGCCATGCTTGCTCTGCAAAATCGCGGTTGTCATGTGTTTGATTATGGCAATAACATTCGGCAAATGGCTTTTGAAACAGGCGTTAAAAACGCATTTGATTTTCCGGGATTTGTACCTGCTTATATCAGACCGTTATTTTGTAAAGGTATAGGACCATTTCGTTGGGTGGCATTATCAGGTGATCCTGAAGATATTTATAAAACCGATGCCAAAGTGAAAGAACTTATTCCAGATAATCAAGCGCTGCATCATTGGCTGGATATGGCACGAGAACGTATAAAGTTTCAAGGCTTGCCTGCGCGTATTTGCTGGGTAGGCTTAGGTGATCGCGCACGTTTAGGCTTAGCATTCAATGAAATGGTGGCAAATGGTGAATTAAAAGCACCTATCGTCATTGGCAGAGACCATTTAGATTCTGGATCGGTGGCAAGCCCTAATCGTGAAACAGAAAGCATGCTTGATGGCTCGGATGCGGTTTCTGATTGGCCATTGCTTAATGCGTTATTAAATTGTGCCAGTGGTGCCACCTGGGTCAGTATTCATCATGGCGGCGGTGTAGGTATGGGTTTTTCACAACACGCTGGCATGGTAATTGTAGCTGATGGTACGGTTGCTGCAGCTAAACGTTTAGAGCGTGTGTTAACGAATGATCCTGCCAGCGGTGTTCTGCGGCATGCAGATGCAGGATATGAGATTGCAGAAAAATGTGCGCGTGAATTTGGCCTAAAAGTACCTATATAGCATCTTCCATTTCCCTTCTCCCATAGCGCTTTTTGCTATGGGAGAAGGTGCCCGAAGGG